>NZ_OSDX01000011.1:0-111955 GCF_900382755.1 Vibrio sp. Evd11 | reverse complement strand
GTGGCTACCGATGTATTGTTGAACACGGAATGTACAGCAAAGATCAACACGCCCTAGTAATTAATGACGAGTTACATATCAACCTAAGCGATCGTTCAATCACCAACATAGAAAACAACACCTTAATCAAATTAAGGCCGAAACCTTTTCGTGTTTTACTTTATCTAGATACTCATCGTGGTCGTTGTATTAGTAAGGATGAACTTTTTTCGGAGTGTTGGAATGGTGCTATCGTATCCGATCAATCACTCACAAATACAATCAGTACGCTAAGGAAAGCACTCAATACGATTGGAATCGTCAATATTAAGCTGACAACCGTCAGTAAAGCTGGCTATTTACTGGAAGATACAACCACGGATGAACAAGCCGATGAGTTAGGTAAGCTCAGAATAGAAAATCACGACTCGGCTGATTACCAAACTCAAGAATTACAGTTCTCCGAAAAGCAGAATGCTAACAAAGATGTTTCGCCCGAACGCGACAAAAAGTATGCACGCCCAAAAAAGTTAATGATGCTAATGCTCGGCATTACTTCTCTATCGTTAATAAGAGGTTGTTACAACACGAACAGCATTGACAAGAGCATGAATCAACGTTCGGTATCAACCGAGAACATTTCATACAACCTTGTCGATTATACCGAAACCATAGATCTTGAAACTATTGAGGGAATCATAAGATTAAACTCGTACAAAAACTGCAAGGCTAGCCATATTGATATCACGATAACTCAAAACAAAAATGGCATCTTCGAAACGGATTTTTCGATCATCTACAAAAATAAAGCGCGTAACTATTTACAGTCATACAAGGTAAGGAGTGACAGCTCCGAAGTTCGCATCGTACAGCTATCGAGAATACTTAGCTTATGCAAGCTCTCGTTTTAAATAGGTGTTATTTCTCCCTTATCCTTTGATATAAAAGAATTAAATGTTTTAGTTTGGTTTTCATTATCTATTTGTTTGAACAAAACCTTAAGAATCTAGCTAGAGTGCGCTCGGCTTAAACACAGGGCCGAATCAAACAAATTCAAGAGACTAAACATGAAAAAAACGCTAACTACGCTAGCTGCACTATTACTTACAATGGCAACAACTGTTACCGCTGCGGACTACCTAACCACCAGCGAGACGGCTCCGACAGGCAAAGACAACACACTGACCCTGTTCCACGACACAACACTCAATCTAGTTGGTAACAATTTGGCGGTAGGTGATGTCCTACCTTCGGTCACATTGATGACTAACCAAAATCAACCATACGACACCACGGCAAAAACAGACAAAGTTCGTATCTTTAGCGTTTTAGCATCCGTTGATACACCGGTATGTGACCAACAAGCACAGAATCTGTCTAAGTTTGTAGAAGCGAACCCTGCATTAACAAACAACATTGAATTCATCGGCTTAAGTGCAGATACAACGTTCGCTCTAGATCGATTCAAGAAAGAGAAAGGCATTACCGACAAACTCACTTTGCTTTCAGATGCAAAAGACCACGTATTTGGATTTGAGTCAGGCACGCAAATCAGCGAACTTGGCTTACTTGCTCGTACTACTTTCGTTGTCGACAAAAACAACAAAATTGTTCACATTCAGCGAGTTCCGGAACTTACTATGGTTCCAGATCTGAACAAAGCGGTTGAAGTAGCGAAAGAGCACTTTTAAACACTGATCTTCAGTGGGCTGGCTGAGGCTAGCCCACTTGCCCCTCTCTAGAGCAAAATATCGAACAATCGATATAGGAAATCAATTGCTGCAAGTTTATTTGTAAGAATTATCAATACACAACTTACAAAAGCTTACTAAGAGACAATACCATTTCTTGTAACATGCAGGCTTTATTGCTTGCAGATAACTTGGTTCCCTATAGTATACAAACTCACTATTCCAATTCTTGTTCTGACTACGATGCTCACTGCGTGCGGTGGTAGCAGTAGCGGTGGCAAGACCGCTAACGCCTCAAAGGGTGTCATCGACGCATCAAGCGCAAGCTCCGTTGTTACCTTAGGGAGCAACTATTCTCTGCACTTGAGTGTTAAGTCGATTACCCCAGGTACGGACAAGAACGTAAACATTGATATTACTCAGTATGGTAATACACAGAAAGCGAGCGGCAGTTTCGCGCAAGTTCACGGCATTCCTGAGCGCAATTATAAAACCCAAAGCGATGCAGATATCACCTTCTCCGTCACGGCAAAAAACTCAGCAGGTAAAACGTTCGACGTTGAAAATTTCAGTATTTACTACGAAAACTTTAACTCAACAACGACACCTGAAAAGCTTGCCATCGCTGAGGTTGAAAACAAGATAAACAACGTTGTTCGTTGGAAGCGGGCCGATACTGTCACTATCAACAGGCAATTCATTGTTGATGCTACTGGTGTCAAATTTAACATAGACCAAATGAGACCAATGAACTTATACGTTCGTGTTGGCAATACGTTAAGTAATGGCGTTCAATTCGTTCCATCTTTCGCTCAAAGTGCGTCAGAGACGTTTTCAAGAGCCCCAACGAGTGATTGCTTAGTTATCTCAAACACGACAGGTGATTTGTTCGCCAATGGCATCAAGCAACGCACTTGCGTAGAAGCTCATGGTTATAAGATCCCACTGTTAATTGAAGACAAATCCGAAAACAATTCGGAAGCAAAGGTCGCTCATGTTAAGAACATCATGCAGTACTACCTTGATAGCTTCCCAGCAGAAGTGACTAAGGCAATTTACGACAGTAAAGCTGCGATGGCATTCTTTTACGATGAAGATTGGGCTGATGGTCCGAATAGAGATGCAGGCGAATATTTAGATGAGAATTACCGCTTCCAAGATCTGTTTGCGACTGAAACTACAGACACGACAAAAGGTGAGAACAAGCTGGATTTGGCGACTCGACGAGACGCCGCGTTTGAAGAAATTATCCACTTTGTACATGATTACGGTGTGATGAACCTAGCGGTACAATCATCTTCATCGAAATGGGCAACGATGCAGAAAGAGTTAGATGAACTCAATGAAAAAGCGATTCTTGCTGGTTCTTACTTTCCAAACGGCAAAGACTCGACGATTGTCAAAGCTGACCTTGATGCAGAGTCATACGATCAAGAATACCTAGCCTACTCTCTTTATGCCTACTACGACCTCAACTTTAAGGGTTACAACCCGCAAGAGTTAAGCTCAGCGACGTTCACAGAGCTGCAAGCTAACGACCCTGAGGTGGTTAAATTTATGGAGCAGTACTTCCCGACTCGCGCAGCACTTAAAGCTAAATTCCCAGGCTATCCGAACAACTAGTTTGGATTCATAACTCTAACTAACACGCACAAAAAAGCCGAATGTGATAATCACATTCGGCTTTTAAATAACAAATTAGAGCTTACAGCTTGAAGCGGCTAATTTCGCTTTCTAGCTCGTGAGACAGTTCAGACAGTTGCGCTGCTTGCTCTGCCGCTTGGTGTGCTTCGTCTGCTAGCTCGTTAGATACGTCACGGATTCCTTCAGTGTTACGAGTAATCTCAGACGTTACTGATGCTTGCTCTTCTGCAGCAGAAGCAATCTGTGTTGCCATATCGCTAATGCGTTCAACGGCAGCATGAATTTGCGTTAGGCTTGCAGCCGCTGAGTTTGCGTCATCAACACTGGTTTCAGCAAGCGTACGACTATCATTCATGATGTTAACCGCTTTGCCTGTTGTACCTTGCAGCAATTCGATAGTTTGTTGAATCTCTTGCGTTGAACCGTGTGTACGTTGGCTCAGAACACGAACTTCATCAGCAACAACCGCAAAGCCACGACCCTGCTCACCCGCACGTGCTGCTTCAATAGCGGCGTTTAGTGCAAGTAGGTTAGTCTGTTCAGCGATACCTTGAATGTTCGATAGGATAGCGTTGATGCTGTTGCCGTGCTCTTCAAGTTCAAGAATCACATTAGTTGCGATTTGAACTTCTTGAGCCAGGTTTTGGATTGAGCTTTGAGTCTGTGTCACTTGACCAGTACCGTGCTCACACGCACCAACCGCTTCAGATGAGTTCTGTGCAGTGTGGTCAGCGTTACCCGCGATTTCTTGTGTTGCTGCAGCCATTTCGTTAACAGCTGTTGCGACCATGTTGATCTCGTCTTGTTGCATCTGGATGCGAGCGCTACGCTCTTCAGCTTGTGATGCCGTTTGACGCGCTTGGTTACCCAACGCAGCAGACACTTCACTTAGCTTAATAACCATAGTGTGCATGTTGCCCACGAAACGGTTGAAGTTTGCAGCAAGCTGACCAATCTCGTCGTCGCTCTTAGGCTCAAGACGTTGAGTCAGATCGCCTTCACCTGAAGCAATTTCTTCAAGTGCAGCAGAAACACGGTTTAGATCGCGGAATAGGAAGCTCACTAACCAAGAAACCAATACGATCACGATAAGTGTAATTACAACAGCCGTCATGATTAGCTGAGTAAGCAGTGTTGAGTGATTCGCTTCTTCAGTCGCTCGGTCCATTTGAACCGCGAAGATCCAGTTAGTGTTAGGAACTTTAGTGAAGTAAAGCAGCTTCTCAGCGCCACGCTCTTTGATGATCTCGATGCTACCAGTACGCACTGCGTTCTTAATGATAGGCATAGAGATGTCATTTGAAAGCTGGCTTACCGGCTTAAGGCTCAATGCTGAATCTGGGTGTGCTAGGAATGTGCCGTCAGAGGCATCAATTAGCATCGCGTTTGCGTTGTCACCAACATCTAGGCTAATTACATCGTTAACCAATTGATCGATAAGTACATCTGCACCTACTACACCAACAAGTTTGCCGTTATGACGCACAGGTTCTGCAATTGTTACTAGCAATGCTTTAGTGATCGCATCTTGGTAAGCAGTCGTGATGATTTGCTTACCCGCTGCGTTTGCTTCTTGGTACCAAGGACGTTGACGAGGATCGTAACCTGCGCGATTACGTTCAGGATGTGAACGGTACATTCCGCCTTCTGGAGTACCTAA
This sequence comes from Vibrio sp. Evd11, assembly GCF_900382755.1. Classification (NCBI taxonomy): domain Bacteria; kingdom Pseudomonadati; phylum Pseudomonadota; class Gammaproteobacteria; order Vibrionales; family Vibrionaceae; genus Vibrio; species Vibrio sp. Evd11. Next base: position 106,981 of record NZ_OSDX01000011.1, on the reverse strand, counting down.
AAAGATATCGTCAAAACCACCCGCTACACGAGCTTGTTTAAGGAAAGGAACAACATCATCCTCTCGTGAAAAGTCATTAAATGCTGATGCGATATCGGTACGGATATCAATCCAGTTTTTAATACCTTCAGATGCTGCTTCTGATACGCTTTCAGCTCGTAGGTATACGCCATTACGAGTCTGTTCAAATAATTGGTTTGCTGACAACCAAGTCAACGCTGTAGCCATAACGACAACAGCAGATAGGCTAGCACCTATCAACTTCTGCTTTAGTGTTAGTTTCATGTCAAAGTTTCACGAGTGGTGGGAAATCTCGCGCATACTACCCAATATCAGTATTAAATTCGAGCGATTTCACAATTTAATATTGGAATATATTTTTATGTAAACCATGGCCTTAGCTTATGCCAATTCCTTGGCTTTTCGCCAAATTCACGGCGCTATTAAGTGTATGGTTATTAAAAAATATGTCAGCTTCAATACGGTAAAATAGGCATTGGAATAGATAGAAAAATAGATACAAAAAAGGCAGGAGAGTTTCCTCACCTGCCTTCGTATTATTTAGCATTCGACCGTCTATAAATCGCGGTCGATTTGAGCTTTAAAGATTAGCGCTTTTCTGTACGCATACCCATTAGCAAGCTCACACACATCAGTAATAGAATGATGGTGAATGGCAATGCTGTCGAGATAGCACCCGCTTGCAGAGCTTGTACTGCTTCTGTACCGCCAACCCACAATAGAGCCACAGCAATCGCACCTTCAAGGAACGCCCAGAATACACGTTGAGGCACTGGCGTATCAACTTTACCACCCGCGGTGATGCTGTCGATTACTAGAGAGCCTGAGTCAGACGATGTAATAAAGAATACTAGAACCAAGATAACCGCAATGATTGATAGCAACGTACCGAACGGTAGAGCATCAAACATTTGGAACATCGCTAGTGATACATCCGTCAAACCATCTTGACCAAGGATACCAACGTTATTCACGATTTGGTCAATCGCCATGCCGCCAAATACTGACATCCAAATGATAGTAACCGTCGTTGGAACAATCAGAACAGCTGTGATGAACTCACGAACAGTACGACCTTTAGAAACACGAGCGATAAACATACCTACGAATGGTGACCATGAAATCCACCAAGCCCAGTAGAATACCGTCCAACCGTGCATCCACGCTTCATCTTCACGACCATGAGGGTTACTCAGCGGAATGATGTTCTCAATGTACGCCATAAAGGTAGTTGGGATAGAACCTAAACTCACCGCATAGCCAATTAGAGCCACTAAGATAAGCAGTAGGAAAGCAACCAACATGTTGATGTTACTGATAACTTTAACGCCGCCATCAATACCGCGAAGCACTGATACGACCGCTAGTAACGTTACTACTGTAATAACAACAACTTGTAACCCCAAGCCAGCCTCGATTCCGAAGACATGCTGGATACCACTTGCTGCTTGTTGCGCACCTAAGCCCAGCGACGTCGCCAAACCAAACAGCGTTGCAAGAACCGCTAGAATATCAACAATGTGACCAGCCCAACCCCACGCTCTATCACCCAAGATTGGGTAGAAAATAGAACGAATAGAAAGAGGCAAACCTTTATTGTAAGAGAAGAAAGCAAGTGACAACGCTACAACACCATAAATAGCCCAAGGGTGTAGACCCCAGTGATACATGGTTGCACCTAGTGCTAGCTTAGCCGCTTCTGGTGTATTCGCTTCAACACCTAACGGAGTCTCATACAAACCGGTGTAATATGCTGCTGGCTCTGCCACACTCCAGAACATCAAGCCGATACCCATACCTGCGGCAAACAACATCGATAGCCAAGACATGAATGAGTAATCTGCGGTTGCATCAACGCCACCAAGGCGGATTTTACCGTATGGCGAAACAATCAGGCCTAAACAGAAAATAACAAAAATGTTACCAGACCAGATGAACAACCAATCAAACGAGTTGATGATTTGGCCTTTAACACCATCAAGTGCTGCTTTTGCTGATGCGGTATCTGTAATAAGAATACCGATCAAAAACAAAGTAATTAGGCCTGCGCTAATACCAAATACAGGGTTATGAACATCAAAGCCCCATTTTTGGACGTTATCTTGACCGACAGTGTAATCCGTACTGTCGATACTGTATTTATCTATACCTTTAGTCATTATCCCTCTCTACGGAATACTAATACGGTCTGTTGACCTCATATCCCTTACTTACCTGCGACTTAATCACAAACTCGAACATACGATCCAAGTAGTACAAGCTGTTGTCACATAATTCAAATACTTGGATGTCTGAAGTTTAGCAGGTTAACTTATTGTTTTCAGTAAACCAGAATCGGTTCGATTGGTTTTCATCCAATATTTACGTAATTACCCAAGTTACCGGCAAAAAAAAGGCCGAACACGTCGGCCATTATTTCAATAATACTTTCAACTCAAAGCATTTTGCTGCTTAACCAATTGATTTTCTGTTCGCAAACCTAGCAATAAGCTTAGGCACATAAACAATAATATGAACGCAAATGGCAACGCCATTGATACCGTTCCGGCTTGTAATGCTTGAATGGATTCCGTACCGCCAACCCACAATAGAACCGCTGCAATCGCACCGCCCATCAACGCCCAAAATACACGCTGTGTCACCGGTGCATCGACTTTACCACCAGAGGTAATGCTATCGATAACTAACGAGCCTGAATCTGAAGAGGTTATGAAGAACACCATGATCAAACCAATCGAAACCACAGAAAGCACTGAACTCATTGGTAGCGCATCATAAGTGTGGAATAGAGAAAGCGTAATATCTTGCAGGCCATTAACGCCAATCTCACCCACCTTGTTCGCCACTTGATCAATCGCGATACCACCGAAAATAGCCATCCAGATGATGATTACTGACGTTGGGATGAACAATACAGCGACGATAAATTCACGAATTGTACGACCTTTAGAGATACGAGCGATGAACATGCCAACGAATGGTGACCATGACATCCACCATGCCCAGTAGAATACCGTCCAGCCTTGCATCCAAGTTTCATCGTCACGACCATGAGGATTGCTTAGAGGAATAAAGTTTTCAATGTAGCCCATTAGTGCCGTTGGAATAGCTTTAATACCCGCCATGCCGCCAGCGATCGTTACAAAGATAAGCAGACCCAAAGCAACCAACATATTGATGTTACTCAGAACCTTTACGCCACCGTTAATACCGCGAATTACTGACATTGTTGCTAAGAAAGTAACCACTGCGATAACAACCAGCTGCATCCCAATACCACCATCAGTGCCGAATACATGGTTAATACCACTTGTCGCTTGTTGTGCACCTAGGCCCAGTGATGTTGCAAGGCCAAATAGTGTTGCTAATACCGCAACGATATCAACAACATGACCAAACCAACCCCAAGTTCTATCGCCAAGTAACGGGTAAAAGATTGAGCGAATTGAAAGCGGTAAGCCTTTATTGAATGTGAAGAAAGCGAGGGCTAGAGCAACAACAGCATAAATCGACCAACCGTGGAGACCCCAGTTGTAGATGGTTGCACCTAATGCCAACTTAGCCGCTTCAGGAGAATAAGCTTCAACACCGAGCGGTGTTTCATACCAACCAGTAAAGTAAGCGACAGGTTCAGCCACACCCCAGAACATCAAGCCAATACCCATTCCTGCTGCGAATAACATCGACATCCAAGATAGGTTTGAGTGCTCTGCTTTGGCATCATTGCCACCAATACGTATCTTGCCATACGGGGAGACAATGAGGGCAAAACAGAAGATAACGAAGATGTTGGCTGCCCACATGAAGAAACCATCGAAGTTACCGATGACTTTCCATTTGATTCCATCCAGTGCCGCTTTTGCTGTTTCTGGATCTGCGACTAGAAGTGCAACCAAGAAGACAATGATCGCTCCTGCACTGATTCCAAATACTGGGTTATGAACATCAAAACCCCATTTCTGAACGTTATCTTGTCCTACTGTATAATCGGTATTTTCAATACTATACCTATCTTTTACAGGCTCCATGCTTCCTCTCTAATCTGTATCGCACAGTTTGCAACGTTGCATTCTGCGCCTAAATTTCGAAAAGAAGAATATCAACCTGTCGCAAAAATACTAAAAAAACCTCCAAAAAGCAGGGCTGAATTACACATTTAGTAATTAAATTACACATTTGGTGTCATTTAGCGTACGATTACTTCACAAGCCCCGAATTGACAGCGTACTTAGCAAGCTCTGCCGTAGAGTGAATATCCAGTTTATGCTTGATGTTTTGTCTGTGGGTTTCAACCGTTCGGTAACTAATATTCAAACCCTTCGCGATCTCTTTACTGCTCTCCCCTTTTGCGACTAATTTCAGCACAGCCTCTTCACGTCTGCTCAATGGATTATTCACAGATTGCGTGGGAGTAATCGGCTGAGTAAACAAATTCTGCGTCACTTTTTCACAAAAATAGGTCGAGCCTTGATTGACCGTTTTGATCGCCTGCACCATTTTTTCAGCCGAAATCTCTTTCAACATATAGCCGACTGCGCCCGACTGCATCACCTTCATGATGTATTCACGGTTGTTATGCATAGTCAGCATCAGCACCTTCGCATCAGGGTCTTCTTCTTTAATCAGGTGGGTGGCGTCAATGCCGTTCATAATAGGCATGCTAATATCCATCAACACCACATCGGGGCGTAAAGACTTAACAACCTCTACCACTTCTAAACCATTACTGGCGGTACCTATCACACAAATATCTGGCTCGAGTTCCAATCTCGCCATAAAGCCATCCAGTACCACTTGGTGATCGTCAGCGATCACAACTCGAATAACTTCACTCATTCATTAATCCCTCTAGTGTCAGTAACACTGTAATTTCCGTTCCGAGTCCAATCTCACTCATCAGTTCAAAATCCCCACCGATGAACTCCACTCGCTCTCTCATATTACGCAGACCAATCCCTCGTTTTTCCATCGCTTTATAAGTGTTGAAACCGACACCGTCGTCTTGGATCAGCAGTTGCAATACATTGCCAATTTGCTGCGCGATAACCGTCACTTTGGTCGCTTGTGCGTGCTTTTCTATGTTGTTCAAAGATTCTTGCACCACTCGATACAAGGTCGTTGCGGCTTCTGATTTCAGCTTGCCGGGTTGAGTACTGAACAAGGTCTCCACTTCAATGCCCGAGTGCGCCTGAAAATCCAACAACAACGAAGACAATGCCGCTTCTAAGCCGATATCATCCAGTGAACTTGGTCGAAGTTGATGGGAGATGTGCCTCACCTCTTCAATCGCTCGCATCAGCGAATGCTGCGACTTATTCAAATGCGCTTTGAGGTCTTCATTTTGTAACTTATTACCAAGCAGTTCTAAATGGCAACGACTTGATACTAATAATTGATTAATACCGTCATGCAGCTCTCGTGCTAAATGCTTCTTCTCGTCTTCTTGGAACATCACCGTTTTATGGGCGAGCTCTTTTAAATTATTATCCGCGATTCGATGCTCATGCATGTTAATAGCTAAGGTCAACACGATGATCACCGCCACGGTCACGCTTAAAATGACCACAATGGAAAAGAACGTGGTTTCAATATTTTTGTTGATCGCGGCCTGCATCGAAGCCACTTCTTGGTGCACGTCTTCAATATACAAACCCGTGCCAATCATCCAATCCCAACGCTCTAACCAAGCGGCGTAACTCAGCTTAGAGACCACTTCTCCGGTTGAAGGCTTTTGCCATAGGTACTGGTGAAACCCTCCTCCGGTTTGCGCTTCTTTCAACAACGCTTCGATTAGGAAATCACCATCTTCATCTTGCAGTTGAAGTAGGTTTTGCCCTATCAACTCTGGCTGGATTGGATGAACCAAATTGGTTCCGTGGCGATCATACGCAAAGAAGTAACCGTCAGAACCATACCTAAGTTTAGACAATATGGTTCGAACTTCTCTTTTGGCTTGGGCTTCTTGGATATCGGGATCGTTGTAGATATGTTCGATGGCATCAAATGCGAGATCGACAGTGTCTTTGAGGGCGTTTTCACGCGACTTGATTAAGCTGTCTCTGAAGATCTCGACCTCTTTCGCACCCAACGTCTTGGTTTGATGCAACGAGATCCAACTAATGCTCGCCGTTACTAGCAGCAACGGGAGTAGCGTCAGCAAAATCAGCTTAGCTTTTAGAGGCATTCCTTTCCTTCACAAAAAACGGCTTACTGAACATCAATAAGCCGTTTTACTTTATCAATTTATAGATAGCCGTTGAAACATATCATTCACATTCTAGGCTTCACTCACATTCCATAGAAAGATGGGAAGGCGAGAAGTGATCCAAGTACGAGGATTTGAATCAGAATAAACGGCATCACGCCTCGATAGATGTCCTTAGTGGTAACGCCTTTCGGTGCTACCCCTTTCAAATAGAACAAACTGAAGCCAAATGGCGGCGTTAAGAATGAGGTTTGCAGGTTCATTGCAATAAGGATAGCAAACCAAGTCATGTTGATGCCCATCAATTCAGCCACTGGCGCAATGATTGGCACGATGATGAAACAGATCTCTACGAAGTCGATGAAGAAACCCAGAATCAAAATAACCAACATGGTGATGATCAAGAAGCCCCACTTCTCACCTGGCAGCTGCAACATCCACTCTTCAACCAGATAATCACCGCCCGTGTAAGTGAACGCCATCGAGAATGCCGTCGCACCAAGCAAGATAGCAAATACCATTGCCGTGACTTTCACCGTTTCTTTGGACGCTTCATACACCATCGACCAGCTGAATTGACCGTACAGCAAAGCAAGTACCATAGCACCCGCACCACCTAATGCAGCAGACTCTGTCGGCGTAGCCACGCCCGCGAAGATAGAACCTAATACGACAATGATTAGCGCCAATGGCGGTACGATAGCTTTCAGTGCATTGATGACTTCTTGCTTACGACTAATGGAATCATCACGTTCAATCGGTTGAGCCGCTTCTGGGTTAAGCTTTGCGTATATCAAGATATAAACGATGTACGCGCCCACCAACATCACACCCGGCCAAATCGCCGCTTGGAACAAGTCCCCTACTGGTACACCGAGCACATCACCTAATAAGATCAATACGATAGAAGGCGGAATGATTTGCCCTAACGTGCCAGATGCACAAATAGTACCGCAGGCTAAACCTTTGTCGTAGTTGTACTTGAGCATGACTGGTAGTGAGATAAGCCCCATCGCAACCACGGAAGCACCTACTACGCCCGTTGAAGCCGCAAGCAGCGAACCAACGAGTACCGTCGAGATAGCAATACCACCACGAACACCACCAAACAGTCGTCCCATTGACTCAAGCAACTGTTCAGCAAGCTTGGTCTTTTGCAGAACAAGCCCCATGAAAACAAACAATGGAACGGCCATCAGCACCGTATTTTCCATGATTGATTGAATTCGATATGGCATGAAGGCAAACATTTCTATGCCTTCAGCCCACACACCAAAGATTAACGCGATACCACCAAAGGTGAACGCGACCGGGAAGCCAAGTAAAAGTGCAAACAAGGCTACGAAAAACATTACTATTCCAATCATGTTCAGCCTCTACTTATTCTTTGTATGAGTATTGTTTGCATGGATAAGATGCGGATTAAAAATCTTGTTCAACGAATGCAGAATCAAACCAACACCACTGACTGCCATCAAGAAAAACGAAAGCGGGATCATCGCTTTGATAACCCAACGATATGGTAAGCCACCGGGATCGCCCGACGTTTCGCCGAGGTTATAACTCTCTTTGGCAACATCAATTCCATACCAAGCAACCAACAAACAAAAAGGAAGCAAGAAGATAACGGTGCCTAGTAGGTCAATAATCGCTTGTGCCTTGAAGCTGAGTTGTTCGTAAAAAACATCTACTCGCACGTGGCCACCCGCTTTGATGGCATAAGGAACACCTAATAGAAAAACGGCTGAGAAAAGGTGCCATTCCATCTCTTGGAAGGCGATTGAGACATCATTGAAGGCATATCTCATGACAACGTCATACACAACGTTCGCGATAAGTAAAATAAACAACATACTGGAAAGCCATCCCAGTGCATCACCGATACGATTAAACAGGCGTTCAATATAAATTAGACTTCGCATTCCCGACTCCATGGAATTTGAAAAGACATCGCGTATTAGAGTTAGTGCAACTAAAACAAGTAGCGCTAACAAGATGCACGACGTAGAAAGGGTTCTTGGATCTTGTTACAGGATTTATCCTGCTTAATTATTATGTTTAAAATGAACCCGCCGCTTATCTGCTTAGATACGTAAGCCCTTAGACTTAAACTATGTAACAGTACGTTTGCTTTGGGTTCATTTAACTTTTAGGTCACCGCTGTCGATTATTTCGCTTGGCTATTTAGATAAGCTCTATGTGAAATATCCGTCCAAGAGCGCACTTGCTCTAGGTAGCTGGCTTGTGAAGCTTGGATCTCTTTCGCCAACTCATCTTTCTCAGCATGTGCAGCAAGTAGGCGATCGTTCGCTTCTTTCAGTGCCGACATTACTTCAGGCGGGAAATCTTTAACTTGTACATCTGGGTATTCTGTTTTCATTGAAACCCAGTTCTTGCCACTTTCGTGCGTTGCTTGTGTATACATGTCGTAAGCCGCAGTACGCATTGCAACACGCAAGATTTCTTGTAGGTCTTCAGGAAGCTTGTTCCATGTACGCTTGTTCACTAGGAATTGAAGCTCTGAACCCGGCTCGTGCCAACCTGTGTAGTAGTACGGCGCGATCTTGTGGAAACCCATTCGTAAATCAAGTGATGGACCAACCCACTCTAGTGCATCGATTGTGCGACGCTCTAAAGACGTGTAAAGCTCACCAGGGGCAATGTTAGTCGGCTTAGCACCTAGCTCCGCAAGGATCTCACCGGCAAAGCCTGGGATTCGCATTTTCAGACCTTGTAGGTCTTCAACGCTGTTGATCTCTTTTTGAAACCAACCGCCCATCTGGATATCCGTGTTACCACCTGGGAACGACATTAGGTTGTGTGGAGAGTAAACCTGCTCCATCAACTCCATACCACCACCGTGATAGAACCACGCGTACTGTTCTGCTGGCGTCATACCGAAAGGCATAGAAGTGAAGTAAAGAGTGTTTGGAACTTTACCTTTCCAGTAGTAAGAGCCTGAGTGACCCATGTCGTATTGACCAGACTTAACCATGTCAAATACGCCAAGCGGTGCTTTATGTTTGTTTGCTGAATCGATTCGGATTTGAAGTCGACCATTAGACATTTTCTCGGCCATCGCAGCCATGTTCTTCGTTGCGTCACCGAAGACAGGGAAGTTTGGTCCCCATGTCTCTGCAAGCTTTAAACGGTAAACCTTATCAGCAGCTGTGGCGCCAGTAGCGACCAAAGCTAAACAAGCCGCTGCAGTTACCGCAACGTTTTTAAAAACTCGTGTGAGGGAGTTAGAAATGAGACTCATGTTCACGTCCTTTTGTTGGGTTAACACTCTTTCTTTGAGTATTTTTTATGATTCAACATAAGAGTGCACCTTGATGAGGCAACTAGATATCAGGGAGAGCACGCACGACAGACCCACACAAACTGCGTATTAGACCAAAGGATTACGTATAACTACGTAGGAAATAATTGAATCATGTCGGTTTTAAAGGACTGAACCCATCCATAGTAAGAATACTTATTGATAAATACCTAAGTATTAATAATTAAACATCGTTAACAATTGATTGCCATTTCGTGATAAGGCTCTATTCACACCACAGATCAAATACGCACCTAAATGCATTCAATCCATGAGAATCAAGATTTCACAGAATCAGGTGCCCTACTTTGGTGCTTACTGATTCGAAACATCGGATACGCGAAACACAGATGAATAACGGAAGGGGTCAACCAATTGGAAATAAGGCTTCTTGGGCTAGGTTCGAATGCTAGGTTTGAATATGAGTATGAGTTTAGGGGGTTAGGATTTGGATTTAGGGGTTTAGGTTTAGCATGATCCGTCAGATACAAAAAAGCCTCGAAAATCGAGGCTTAAAAACTTAACGAAGCGAATGTAATCCCACAGGATTAAATAGCTTTGTAGATAACCTTGTTACCTGCTAGCTGCTCTTTCGCTACTAGGTTTTCTTCAAGAAGTTTTTTCAATGCGCCTGTTGCCCATGAAGCTGCTTTCGCGTCTTCTTGACCAGCTGCTAGGCCGATACCTTTAGGGTTAATGCCTTCAGCATTGCTAACAACGATGTCTAGAACTTGTTGTTGCTTAGGAGTCAGTGCTACTGCAACTTCTTTAGTTGCTGCTACTGCTTTCTCTACCGCTGGTTTTGCTGCTACAGTTTTTTCTGCTACAACTTTCTCTGCGACAGGCTTCGCTTTTTTCGGCGTTGCCACTGCTTTAACTACAGCCGCTTTAGTGCGTTTCTGCAGTTTAGCCTGCACCTTACGCTTATGAGCAAGTCTCATTGAATATTTCTCCAGTTCACTGCTCTTTTCGCAGTGGTGAAAATTTGAAGCGCGATTTATACCAAAAAACAGGAGCTATTTGTAGAGTGAAGCGCCGAAAGTCGACGAAAAATACCGATATTGTCTACTAGCGTCTATTATTTAATCATCGACTTATCAATTCAGGGTCATATACACTGGTTATCCATCCAGACAAAAATATGAAAACTTGGTGTTGCCTATGGACACTCGTCACCTTACAAATTTCTCTTTGCCTTCGTTCACACGTTCGTACCGTATTCTCGCCGTTATTTTAGGCTTCATTTGCTTGCTCATTGCTCTCTATAGTGACAATCCAAAGTTACTGATCGTGGGGGCATTTTGCATTATTACCCTACTAGGAGCTGGCTATTATTTAATGTTGCGCAGCAGGGTGATGTTTACCCTCACACCGACTCATTTTCAGCAACATTTTTATAAAGGTGGGTGGGTTTTAAAGTGGAGCAATATTGAAAAGATTGGCCTATGTACTTATGAACAAGATGGGTGGCATCAACCTCTCCCTTGGGTCGGCATTAAAATGACAGATTACTCGCCCTACCTCGATTCTATCTGCCCTAAAATCACCTGCGAGTTATTGCTAAGCCAGCGAGCACTTTTGTACCTGGGTGCCAAGCAAGCAGGTAAAGAGTCAAACTTTGAAGATATGGTTCTCGATTCATCCCATTACCATGCGCGTTGCATTGAGAGTAGCTGTGTAGAATTGAGCAAATATAAAGAGTCTGAGAATACTGGCGAGGTCAACTTCAGCGATGGCCAAGCGCAAACAAACCTTGATTCATCCCGTGAACCGAATACGCAAAACGCAGTGATTAAAAACTATTCCGGGCTACAGGCGATGCTAGCGAATAGGATGAAATATCAGAGGGGTTTCCACGGCTATGATATTTTCATATCAACTCAAGATTTGAATATGAGTGGAGAAGAGTTTATTGGATTAGCTCGACGCTACTTGGCGGCTGCCGAGCGTCTTTCTGATTAAAATTAAACAGGTTTAAAAATAAACTCGCACGCAATAAAAAAGCTTAGCTTTCATAGGAAAAGCTAAGCTTCATTTTCAATCGTTCTTCTATTAAATCAGAGAACTAGTACAGAGGCATTTCATCGGCTACGAACGGGTTTGATGCGCGTTCACGACCAAATGTCGATTCAGGGCCATGACCTGGAACGAATGTTACGTCACTGCCTAGTGGCCAAAGCTTAGTCTTGATTGAAGAAATCAACGTGTTGAAATCACCTTGAGGGAAATCCGTACGACCAATTGCGCCGTTAAACAATACATCACCAACAAACGCCATGCGCGCTTGCTCGCTAAATAGCACAACGTGACCTGGAGTATGACCCGGAGTATGAATCACATCAATCACTTGGTTACCAAAAGTAACTTTGTCGCCCTCTTCTAACCATGTGTTTGGTTCAAAGGCTTTGCACAGTGGGAAACCAAACATCTGGCTTTGATTCTCTAGACCTTGAAGCCAAAAGTTGTCTGCCTTATGTGGGCCAACAATGTTCACGTTCAAGATCTCAGCAAGCGGTACAGTGCCGCCCACATGGTCTAAGTGACCGTGCGTCAGTACCAAGTTCACCACTTTAACACCTAGCTCTTCGATGATCGCAGCCAGCTGTTGAACGTCACCGCCCGGATCGACAACGATGCCTTCCATTGTCTCATCACACCACACAATTGAGCAGTTTTGAGAGAAAGAGGTAACAGGGACAACTTGATACTTGAGAGACATATACAAACCTTAGAGGGCAAACTGAAATTTGGGCAAACTATGACATTGGATGTCTACTTTGACAAGTCCCTACCGTTTCGATCGCAGTCTAAGTCTAGCGCTACCAGCTGCGGACTGGGCCAGTATCTATATGGATAAAGTTGCTACGTGCATAATAACCCACACCACCCGCGTTTAGGCTTTTAGCTACGTCTCTCAACTCTTTCAAATCGACACCATCGATACGAAAATCGATCGCTTTACCAAGCATGTGATAACTCTTCTTCGCTACACCACTCGACTTTGAGCGTAGTGCTTCATTGGTCGCTGGAGAGCGGTAACCAGAGATGATCTGAACTTCTTTTTGAATACCTAAGACATTCTGTATCTGTGTGATCTGATCAAACAGGTTCTTATCCATTGGGTGAATTTCATTGCGGCGGAAGTCACGGCAAAGCTTGCTTAGGCGAGCCATCTCATTACCGACATAGTTCGTGCCATCGAAATAGCAAGTCTCTAATCGTTCACCAGTGTGAAGATTGTTCATACTGATCGTTCTTGGCTGGCCTGGGTATGACGCAAAAGCGATAGAAGGCGTGATTGAGGCGATAACAGCGGTGCCACCAGCGTAAGTCAGAAACTGACGGCGAGAAAATAAACTTTGAGACATACAGCAAAAAACCAATTAGATCGAACGAAAAATGCACGATACATAATGAGAATTGCTGCGTCAACGTACGAAAACCGCCCAAAGGGTTAGTATTTGTAACCTTTTGTACGGTTAGTTATTGATACACATTATAATTTTATCAATAGATACTTCCTTGTCATTTTTTGGTCAAGATCACCCTTATTAGCTTCATTCTGAATTAACCACCCTCTTTATCATATTGATAGATGTCACCACGATACTGTATGCCTCCTTCTTCAAACAACACCGTTTGATAGATAATATGCACTGGGATTCGCTTCTTGAGTCGCACCTTAGTATTAGGTGCTAAGTCACCACCTTGGTTAGGTACCTTTCTGACCTTAGTCGCGAACAATAGCTCAGCGAGTTGCTCGGCATGTTCCACACGTATACACCCGGAGCTGTATGCTCGGAAGTCGTCATTAAACAAGCCTTTACTTGGTGTGTCGTGTAAATAGATCGCTCGCTTGTTGGGTGTATTGAATTTATATAGCCCTAATGCATTTCGAGAGCCCGCTTGTTGTCGCATACGGTATGGGAACGAACTAAAATTAATAGTCTGCCAATCAATATCTGTAGTGTCGACAGTTTCCATTGAACGCCAACCATCAATCACTTGGATATTATGAGTTTCTAAGTAACTTTCGTCGGCTTTTACCTTCGGTAAGATGTCTTTAACCATGATTTTCCATGGTACATTCCAAGTCGGATTTAAGATGACTGAATCTAGATTTATCTCTAAGAGCGGTGTTTTTCTCGATTTTCTCCCAACGACCACCTTAGACTCAAACACCTCTTCACCACCCTCCCAATACTTCATATCAAAGCTAGGTACGTTAACCACGATGAGAGAATCTCTATCTCTTGGCCACAAGCGCACGCGTTCGGCATTCAGAGCCAACGAACTTAATCGATCTTCAAAGCTCATATTGATCCATTTGATCGTATCAGGTCCGATAATTCCATCCGCCGTGAGACCGTGCATGCGCTGAAAATATTTAATCGCCGTTTGCAGATCTCGATCGAACTCGGGAAAATCGACCGCGATCATCGAGGTATTAACACCAACCAAAGCGATACGTTCGACAAGAATGTTTTTGTCTGAAAGCTGGTCACCCAAGCGTTTCAAGCCTTTCTGTCTATAACGTTCAATATTAAGTTCAGACGCGGTTTCTAGTACCGAATAGGTTGCCTTGAATTGGTCAAAATCCCCTACAGGAGGCGCATAAGAGAGCACCATCTCCATCAAATAATCATCGGTAACACTGCTTTTTAGTCTCATCAGAATATGAGGTGAAGGCGCAGGTAATTTAGAATGTAACTTGCCTGAAAAATACCATTCTTTACCAATTAGGGGCGCATTCTCAACGTAGCTCAGATAATAGATGAAGGTGTCGGTTAGTAGAATATCCAACTCTTGCCATTGCCCGCTAGATTGATACTGGCGTATTTGGTTAAGTTGTCGCTCAAAAAGTGGCGCCATTTGAGCTTGTTCTAACAATGAAAGCTGAAATTCAAACGCGTTAACAAGCTCTGGCGAATCCCAGAGGATAGGAAAAGAAGAGTCTTGGTAAATACTCTGAGTTAGCTCGGGATAGATGAGCATGAAAGAGAGTTCTGAATCAGCCGGAATAAATCGGCTCACGTCAGAACTCGTATAGCTCCATGCATGCACAGACACTAAAACCAATAATCCACAGAAGTATTTCGCTAACATGCTTAACTCCAACACCAACAATCTCATAAGTATGGCAAAGAAATTGGAGTAAGCATGTTATTTTTTAAGGAGTTTTATGAATCAAATTGCACTCCAATGATTATCCCACTGGACCGATGATTGCTGAGCTGATTTCTCATAAGGCTTACGTTGGCTCACCACGCTACCTGCACCAGAGCTTAATCTAAACTCACCATCAAGCAACACCGCACCAGACGCATCTGATAACGCTGAGAGTTCTACGAGCTCTTTAGTCTCTTTAGACCAAATGCCGTAGCAATTCCCTCTTGGTGAGGTAGCGATAATCCAATCATCTGAAGCCGCAATACTCGCGATATAATGATTGAACCTTGCCCATTGCTCTGGTTCCGCATTCAACGATTCAAACTGCCCGCCTTTAGTATGCATCGCCAAAAGTGAAGGATACTCATCCGGCTCACCACGATACTGCTGACCACAAAGCACGGTTTCAGCACCATCATGGGCTAAGTGTCGAATGCTTAACTTCTTATCCAACAATTCGACCTGATCAAGTAGCACTCCTTCAGATGAAACGTAGCTCAAACTCGGTTGCATCGAATCAAGGTTTTTAGGTGTTCTACCATCTGTATGAACGCCACCGACACCGATCGCGAGATTACCGTCCGGCATGATGATCACTTCATGTGGTCCAATACCAAAACCGGTGAACTCTTCGACCTTGCGATATCCTTGCGCGACATCGTAAACGCCAATCACACCTTGGCTGCTGTCCGTTTTCCCTTCAGTGGCATACAGTAACTTGCCATCTAATGAGTAAACGCCATGGCCATAAAAGTGACGGTTCTTACCCTTCACAACTAACTTGATTTGGTCACCGCTTTTATAGTCAAACACCATAAAATAGTCACCAGGACGACGAGCAAATACCACCGCATGTGATGATGTTGAGCAAATCGCGACACCATGACCACGATCTGGGAGCGGCAGCTGGTTCAAAGGCATTCCATATTCGTCAGCCACAACCGCTGAATATTGACCTCGCCCATTCAGCGCACAACCGATTAATTGAGGCTCACTGGATGAGCTAGAGCGACTAGCGCAACCAAATGGAAGTACTGGAACAGCTGCACAACTCAGTGCAGCCTTGAGCAACGCTCTACGTGTATTATCAGTCACCATCGGTAGCATTAAATCCTATTACGACGCCAAGCTCTATCGCCACTTCTTCATGAATGAGATACTTCAAACGTTCCAATTTGTTGTATTGAGTCAGCACCTCTCGGTAACCTTCTTTGCTCTGCAATAACTCAAACAAGCTTGATTCCGTAGGCCAAGTATCTAGCGTCAATGTGAACTGGTCAGCAACACGATCTGCAAGGTCGTTTAAGCCCTTCTCTCTCAACAAGCCGTCTAGGCCATTGCCATCTGCAAGGTACAAATTCTGAAGTGCTGCTACATTGGCTTTTAGTTGAGTCATCGAGGTTTGTGCACGCCATGATTCAGAGAAGTAAGGACGAGGGTGACCGATTTTAGCCATTGGACGACTCAGCTTTTTCATGCTGTAATCAAGTTGGTTGGTCAATAAAGCGATGTATTCTGACTCCCAACGAGTCTCATCCAGTGCTAACCAAGGGTTAACTTGCCATGCCTGTGCTATCGAAGAAGACTTAATCGCTAAGTTCTCAGTAATCGCTTGTGATGATTGGCAGCCTAGCGCTTTGTCTTGAAGCAGTGGCGATTGTTCGTCATAAAGCGACCATTCCAACGCACCTAGCCCTTGCACTGTCACACTCTGCTGCGCGATTTCGCCTTGAGTCCAAGCTTTGTTCTGCTGAGTTAGCTGACGCATCTTAAGACCCGTCGTGTTCTTTTTGTCTGGCCAGAATTGAACATTCCAGCTCTCTTCAAGCGCCGCTGTTGGACCTCTTTCTTGCCCTTGCAGTGCCATCCAGCTGTTCATAGCTAGCTGCCACTGAGCTTTCAAAGTATCTAACTCAACACTGTTGGTTTGGCAGTAACCCTGCATCAAGACTTCTAGCTCATTGGCTTGCTTGGCGAATAAAACTGCCGAATCAAACTCTTGCTGATAGACACCACGGCTGATGTGGTTAGTCGAATCTGCTTGATAAGACACACCGTTAACCTCGGATGAAGCAGCTTGCTCACCCGTTGATTGGCAGCCTGCCATGATTAATACCGACAAAGGCATTAACAAAAATTTATGTGTCATGCTGTTACCTTACTTCCTAATTTTTCTTTTAATTATATGAGTTCGTTAAATACGAAACGACCGCTAACCTCGTATTCCTACAAGTTCAGCGGTAGTGTGCTGTTGGTTAGTTCAGTAGTTGAGCCACTGAATCTCAGACCGACTATAACGAATTCAAAAACGCCAGTAGTGCTTCACGCTCAGTGGCATTCAAAGACAGAACGTTTTGTTTCGCCATTTCTGCTTCACCATCATGCCAAAGCACAGCTTCCATAACATTTCTCGCACGACCATCATGAAGTAAGAACGTGTGGCCATTCACTTCTTTGGTGTAGCCTAATCCCCATAAAGGTGTTGTGCGCCATTCTTGACCGTTTGCTAGGTATTCTGGACGATTATCTGCTAAGCCTTCACCCATGTCGTGCAGCAACATATCGGTATACGGGCTAATTAACTGCTTAGACAACGCAGGTAAACCTTCCCGTTCTGCTGTGCGAATTTCAGCTTGGTGACAACTTTGGCAACCAATGTCTTTGAACAGTTGTTTACCTTGAACAACCGCAGGGTTATCAACGTTACGACGAATAGGTACCGCTAGATGCTGCGAATAAAACTCAACGAAGTCTAAAATGTTATCGCTGACTTCTGGCTCGCCGCCATTTGGGAAATCGTCACACGTTGATTGCGCTGATGTACAGTTTTCCTTTGGAAATAGACGACTCGTTAATCCCAAATCACCGTTAAACGCCGCCGCATTTTGCTGCATTAGATTTGGCTGCCCCGCTTTCCAACCAAAACGACCCAGCGTCATTTCATTGGTTTTAACATCAAGAACATGATTGGCTTTACCTGAGATACCTTGTTTGTCGGCCAGTTGTTGCTCAGCAAATCCGAGAATCGTTTCTTGCGGGATACTTTCAAGTAAACCGAGACCAATCATGGGCGGCGCGACACGAGCAGAAAATTCTGTTTTAGGGTGCATTTCGCCGAAAGCAAGTTCGGTAATCTTTAAGGTTGGTTTACGCAGAGTGACGACTGTGCCGTCTTTGAATTCAACAGGAACATCTGTGTAGCTGATGTTCACTTTACCCTCAGGTTTCACGCCTTGAAGCGCAAAATCTTGTAGCTGGCCACCATAAGTTGGTTCTGGAATACCACCATCGCGAATGAAGGCTTGTCTCTGCTCTGGCGTTTCAGCAGGAATGCTCAAGCGAACCAACATGGATACCGCGTTCTCATCACCTTTTTCTGGCGCGTGGCCTCGACCATCTTTGATGTGACAGTTTTGACAACCGTTGGTGTTGAATAGTGGGCCTAACCCATCACGCGCATCGGTTGATGATGGTGCAGGAACCCAAGGGTTTCTAAAGAAGCTGTTACCTACGCTGAAATCCAAGCGTTTGCTCATTGGTAAGTTGGCTGCAGGAAGAGAAAAAGCATTAGCGCCTTCTTTCTTCACGGTAGTTTTGCCACCAGAGTAGGTTTCATGGGCGTGTAATGGAGATAAGAAAAACAGTGCGGTTAATAGTGAGGCTGATAGATACGACTTCATACATTGCCTTGCTGTGTTTTGATTTTAGTTTTTATGTGGGAGTGACTTTCTTGAGTAGCAAACAATTAAGGGCTCAATGAGAGCCCTTACATTGGATTTGGTCTCGGGTTCTTAGAACTCGTGATCCGCTGTATCTGGGTTTAGGCTATCAATGCCAATAACACCAGCAGCACGCTCGATTGCAGCTGTTTGAGACACTAGAGCAACAATTGTTTTGTTTACTAGTGCATTACCAGCAGCGTTGTCAGCAGCAATTAGTTGGTCGAAGTGCTGGTTGTTTTTTTCTGCAGAAACAACAAGTTGACCAACTTGTGCACGTGCTAGGTCAAACTGCTTTTGAATCTCTTTTGCAGCTTGCTCGTCTTTTTGTTCAACTAGGTCAAACAGGCTTGGGCCTGAAAGTAGAGAGCCATCTTCACGCTTGTACAAGCCAGTGTATACGTTGTAGATACCTTGCTCGTTGTAGTAGTGAGAGTTGTGCGTGTTATCAGAGAAACAATCGTGCTCGTCTTCAGTAGAGTTTGCTTCTAGTGCAACCTTCATACGCTCACCAGCTAGTTCACCTAGAGACAGTGAACCCATGCCGAATAACATTTTACGTAGGCCGTTTTCGCTAGAATCAGAAAGAAGCTCTTGACGGTAGTTGCCTTTCTCGCCTTCAGCCCACTGCTTTTCCATCCATTCTAGGTCTTGGATAAGAAGTTCAGCTGATGCTTTCAGGTACGCGCCACGACGGTCACAGTTGCCATTAGTACACTCTGCGCCAACAACGAAATCAGTGTAAGCACGCTCGCCTGCACCGCTGTTTGTGCCGTTTAAATCTTGGCCCCAAAGTAGGAATTCAATCGCGTGGTAGCCGGACGCTACGTTCGCTTCAGAACCGCCGATCTCATTAAGGTCTGCGATTAACTCAGGAGTAATGTTGGTTGCGTCTACCGTTGTCTGACCAATTTGGAATGTTTTGTTCGCAACGATGTTTGCGCTAGCGCCTTCGTTACCAAGCTCATATTGGTAGTCAGAAGATACGTAATCGATCAGGCCTTCATCTAGTGGCCATGCGTTCAATTGGCCTTCCCAATCATCAACAACAACGTTACCAAAGCGGAATACTTCTGACTGTTGGTAAGGTACACGAGACTCAAGCCAAGCTTGTTTTACTTGTTCAAAGTTACCAGCAGAAGGAGAAGCTAAGAAGGTATCAATAGAAGAGTTCAACGCTTTTGCTGTAATTACTGAATCTGCAAACACGGCATGAGCAATATCTGCGTAATGTTCTACAACTTGATCTTGAGTTACTGCTGCGAAAGAAGAAGCAGAGGCAAAAATGAGTGACGAAGTTACGGCTTTGGTCACTAAAGATTTAATGGTCATGAAGCATCCTTGTTGAGCTTTAAATTATTATTCGTAGCATTATTCGTAGTAATAGTGCAAACCATTATCATTTGCACTACGAATTTGAATAATACAAACTTACAATTTTATTGCAAGATAAATACAAAAAAACCTCACATTTGTGAGGTCTTTAAACATTTTTATGTTAGGCGCAACAATGGAGGAGAATCAGATATCCAGGTTATGCTTACCGTGTGAGACTTTCGCTTTAAGGTAGCTTTCATTACCCGACTTAACATGGGCAGAGGTGTTCACCACTTCCTCAATCTCAATACCAAAAGATTTCAACTCATTGATTTTTTTTGGGTTGTTAGTCACTAGGCGAATTTTTGTGGTTCCCAAAGCACGAAGCATTTCTGCTGCCTCTGTAAAATCACGCAAATCATCACCAAAACCTAGGTGGTTGTTGGCTTCGTAAGTGTTCATACCTTCGCTTTGCAGTCGGTATGCATCGATTTTGTTATACAAACCAATACCACGACCTTCTTGGCGTAAGTAAAGAATCACTCCACCCGTCTCACCCATAATTCTTATGGTTTCGTCAAGCTGCTCGCCACAGTCACAGCGAGAAGAATGGAACACATCACCAGTAAGGCACTCAGAGTGCATACGAACAAGAGGTATGTCTTGTGTCTTATCGGCTGATTTAAATATCACAGCAACATGCTCTTTGTCTGTTTTCAATCCATGAAAAGACAGAAGTTCAGCATCGATACTGCTTGTTACCCCTACTTTGAAATCTATTCTGGCACGCACTTCCGCCATAACTATACTCACTTGAAAATTCGATGTATTTAACAACACTACATTATACGTCTAGGCAATATTTTGTAGCTAACTATCTAATGATAGACACTATGAGGCTGTTAACAATTTTTTTCAAGGTCGACCATGCACTAATTGTTATATTATAACAATTATTTTTCAGGTAACAAAAAACCCCACATTGGGATGACCAACATGGGGTTATAAATTAATCAGTTGCGGCTAAAGCTACGATTTTTTACAGAACGATCAACTTACTTGAGTTTGCTTCCAGATGATAAGTTGAACCCAAGCGTTCTCTAATTCAGTTAGCTCTTCTTGAGTAAGCGTAGAAATGCTCGACTTTGCACTGTATTTTTCTGCCCACTTGTCAGATCGGACATGAGTATGGAACTCTTTCTTTAAATTTGAGATTACGTTATCCACAGATACATCCTTATATAACAGTGCTTAGCCTTTATAATCCTTTAATGTTACAAAATACAGGTCAATTGGTAAACAGTAATACATAATTTTTATGAGCTCTTTCTAACACTTTTTACTGATAAATATATAAATAGCAGAGGTAATAGGCTCGGAAGTAACCAAAGTAATAAGTTTGAAACACTAATTGTCGGTTTATAGAGCACAAATTCACCGAACCTTTCCGTCATATATTGAGTAATTTCATTATTACTCTTCCCTGCTTTTACCATATTGAATACAACGAGGCGTAAGTCTTTTGCTATCGGAGAGTTCGACTCAATCAGGTTTTGATTCTGGCATTGCGGACAACGTAGCGTTTTTGCCAACGTAATAGCGCGCTGCTGCTGTTCTGGGTTTTCAAACTCAAACAGTTCAACTTGAATACTCGTGTCCTTGTTACTGGCTGTAAACAGATCTTCTGCCAAAGTCGGAAAACTAATAACCATAAGCGTAGACAGCACAACGAGTGCTTGTATTAAAGGCTTCATCATCCATTCGCACCATCAAAATACATCGCAAGTTCTTCTTGCCACACGGATTCGTTGATCACGCCCAGTAACTTCTTAATGATTTGGCCGTCAGCGTCGACCAAAAACGTTTCAGGAGTACCGATTACGCCGAGTTCTAACGCTAGCTTACCTTGAGGATCACTGATCACTGTTGAGTACGGATTGCCGTCGCTCGATAACACATTGATTGCTGCCCCGGAATTATCTCGATAATTGAGCCCAACAATTGGAATACCTTTGCCGTGAAGTTTGAGCAAAAAAGCGTGCTCAGTTTTACATATGCCGCACCACGAAGCCCATACATTAACTAATTGGTAAGGATGCTGAGTGATATCAGTCAACGTGATTCCCTGTTTGCCACTAATGTCTTCACTATTCGCTAACGCAGTAGATATGAATTCTGGAAATGCCCTTTTCTGCTCCGACACAGTTGTCGATTGTTGTTTATTATTGAGCGCAAAGGCAAACCCCAACACCACAACGAATGCCAATACAATTAACGTGATGAGCTTGTTACGAACGCTGGTATGCATACTGTGACGCCTTAACGGTTTTCTTTTTACGATGAGTCAATGAAAGTAAAGCGCCGAGAATGGAGAACAACCCACCAAACCAGATCCAGCGCGCATACGACTTGTACTGCACTCGAAACGCATAAGCGGTAGAGTCTACTTTCTCGCCCATGGTGATATACACATCACCATGCCAGAACCACTTCATTGCAGGCTCACTCATGTTCATGACACGAACTTGGTAGTGTCTTCTTTCTGGCGCGATAGAAAAGCTTTTCTCATTAGTATTTAAGCTTAGTATCGCCTTCTCTGCGGTAAAATTTGAGGCGACATAAAGCTCAGTATCACGATGAGAAAGCGTCCAGTCCATGAACTCTACTTGTGCGCCCGGGCTTAGTTTATAGCTGCGCTCAAATGAGTGATAGCTATTCATTGCAGCACCTACAGCGAGTACTGCAACCCCGACATGAGCAAAGGTCATCACCCAGACTTTGCGTTGGAACTTGGAACTGCGCGTCACCACTAAGCCATAAACATGAGTTAGTAAAACCCAAAATGCGAGTGACCATGTCATCAGAACCATCACTTGTGCTTGCGCCTGTTCGAGTTGCCAGGAATAACAAACGTAACCCAATACCAATGACGCCACAGCTAGCGATGAAATAACACCTTTAGTCGCTTGAGGTTTAATACTCAGCAAAGGGGCTAAGCCGACGACGGCCAACGCAAGCAAAGCCAAAGGTGCAATCAACAGATTAAAGTAAGGCGCACCTACCGATATGTTCCCCAGTCCAAGTAACTCGAATACCATTGGATAAAAAGTGCCAAAAACAACCACCGCTGTCGCCAGTACAAAGATGAGTACCGCAACTAAGCTCAAAAAGCTTTTGCTGGCGAAGCTGGTAATCGGGTTAGATTCAAAAGATTCGCCTCTCACTATAAGCAGAGAGAAAGAGCTCACCAGCACCAACACCAATATAAGTAGCAGCGCGATACCTTTGGTTGGGTCAACAGCAAAAGCATGCACCGACGTTAGTACGCCAGAACGAACGATAAAGGTACCTAAGATACTCAAACAAAATGTAATGAAAGCAAGGCTGAGAGACCACTTTAGAAGCTGTTGCTTGCCCTTAGCAACGCCTAGGCTGTGCAATAAAGCTGTTGAAGTAAGCCATGGCAACAAGCTAGCATTTTCAACAGGATCCCAGAACCACCAGCCGCCCCAACCCAATTCGTAATACGCCCACCAAGAGCCAAGAATGATCCCTGCGGTTAAAAAGATCCAAGCGACTAGACACCAACTGCGACAATGAGCAACCCAATCGAATTCAATTGGATCAACCAGCAATGCGGCTACAGCAAATGCCAACACCACAGAAAAGCCAACATAGCCAAGGTAAAGTAATGGAGGGTGAAAAATCAGCCCGACATCTTGTAACATTGGGTTAAGATCACGCCCTTCTAGCGGCAACGTCGAGTTCATTTCAAATGGGTTTGATGCAAATAACGTAAACCAAGCAAATATCGCGAGCAGTAAATTCATTACCCACAACACACGGCTTTGGTATTCATTCGAATAGTGTTTTTGTAAGGCGATAACGCCAGACCAGACGCTGATCGTCAGTACCCAAAATAACAAGGAACCTTCATGGCCTGCCCATACGGCTGCAAGCTTAAAAAATGAAGGTAGTTGAGTATTTGAATGTTCAGCGACATAGAGGATAGAGAAGTCATCACTGACAAAGGCATAGCCAAGCAACGCGACAGAAGTGAGAGAAAACAGTGCACTTGAAAGAGAGAAACTGCGGATTAAACCTATATTTTGCGCCCGCTTGTTTAGCATTTGATAAAACGAATGCACACCAATAATGCTACTGAGTACAGCAACCAACACTAAACTAAACAGCCCCAAAGAACCGACCATATCACCTCAATAAGGCTCCGCTAGAGCAGAGCCGATCTGAACACGCATCTCATGCTTACTAAAAGCATGTTCATTAATAAGCAGATGTTTAGTATCCAACATCTACTCACTAACAAACTTGAGCAAAATTAAGCTATCGTTAACTGTCCTGCATATAGGACAAAAGTTCGCAGCATTAATACGCCCATTAGGCTTAGCGAAGTCACGGAGAAAATATACACCGAGCTATGGCGGATTGAGGATGGTGTAACGGCATTTAACAGTAATGGTAGCACCATACCGACACCGATCACGCCATACCAGAACCAACTTGCCCAGAAACCACTACCAATCGCGTTCCATACTGCTTGCTCACTTTGACCACCAGCGAAGATAAGTCCAGTAAAGAAAGTAATAAGAACAAACAGCTCAAACATCACAACCGGACGTTCAAATCCATGTATCCAAGAAATACTCGGACTGTGTGGCGACTCTTTGAAGACCAATACACCAAATAAAATACACGCAGCCGCGCCCGAAGATAGACTCGAAAACAAGAATAGAATCGGCAAAACTGGGTTATTCAATAATGGGAAGGTATTTAAAGCTGAAAGCAAAAAGCCCGTATATGCAGCAAGCATCAATGCGAGAACCGCTAAGAATATTTCCAGAGCATTCTCAAACACCTCTAACTTACCTATCCATTTTCCAACAAAGTCGAGGCGCCCTTTCAACCATGCTTGGTCGTTCAAGAACACGACAATTTGATCTCGGAAAATAATACCGATCCAAAGGAACAAGATCACCATATACACTTGGAATAAGATCACACCCATCGACATCACAGACGTTGGGTTATAAAAGATCATGATCTTCCAAAATGACAAAGGCTTAGTTAGATGGAAAACTAAGATCAACAGACCTGCAATGATCCCAAACGGAGCAAGAAAAGCCGTAGCCTTTAATACACCATTATGAGCCGGATCACCTTCAATAACCTTGCGCTTAAGATAAATGGAGATCATTACGGCACCCGCCGACATCCCCGCGAGAAATAGATAGATTGCAATAATCCAGTCCCATACCACCGTACCAGACTGAAAAGCTGTATCCCATGCACTCATAATCAAATCTCCCCTTTTTGGTGTGGCACTTTATAGAGTTTTGGTTGAGTGCCCAGATAGGCTTTATCTCTGTAAACCACCTCAGATTGAAGTACTTGGTTTATCTCACTCTTAGGGTCATTCAAGTCGCCGAATATCAGCGCTTTGGTTGGGCAAGATTCTACACAAGCAGGCAACTTCCCTTGTGCTAGATTGGTATCACGACAGAAGTTACATTTATCGGCTGATTTGTTCTCTGGATGGAAAAAGCGCACTTGATATGGGCACGCTAACAAACAGTAACCACAACCGACACACTTATCTTTGTGGACATCAACAATGCCCGTTTTTTCATCTTTGTAGGCAGCACCTGTTGGGCAAACCATGACACATGGAGCGTTATCACAATGTTGGCAAGAGTTACGAGTAAAACGGTAATCAACATTTGGATATTCGCCTTGGGGTTCGCTCTTAATAATTTCTAAGCGCGACACGCCTTCAGGTACTTTGTTCACTTCACGGCATGCTTCTGTACAAGCAGTACAACCAATACACGCGGTTTCGTCATGAATCATTCCATAACGTTTAGCGCCATCTTCTTGGACATTGGCTAATGTTTTACGACTTGTTACCGCCGCCGTTCCTGCAACGCCAGTCGTAAAGATAACGGCACCCGCGCCCGCTAAAAAGTTTCTTCTTGAGCAGCTCATAGATTACTCCCCTTCTTTCTTCTGGTTGAAGTCTGAATGGCAATCCACACACAGCTTAATGGTTTGCTTTTTATCTAAGCCCAACACCTTCGCTTCAGTCGCATGAACATCATGGCAGTTTGAACACGTTAAGTTTTGCGCGTGAACATCGTGGGTCCAACTCGCTTCACGCAGATCATCAGGCTTGTGACAATCGATACATTGACTATTGGCATCTAAAATTAAGCTAGGGTCTAGGAAAACCTTTTCGGTTCCCGGTTGTGATTGAGCCTCACGATACTTCACCACTTCAGGTGCACCTTCTCGGTGATCGGGGCTAATAGAACTATGACAGTCGGTACAATTTACTTCGCGGCCAAGCAAAGCGTGTGCACTTTCACCATGTGAACCCAATACCGTTTCTTTTGAATCTTTATGGCATTGAACACACTTGTAGTCTTTGTCACGGAATAATTCGACTTCATGTCTTGTTGATTCTCCTACTGGCGTAACAGCAGGCTCAGCAACAGCATGAATGGAATAACCATAGAGGCAGAATGCTAGAAGGGATTTAAGCATTATGACTATGGCCAATTTAATATTGCCCATTTTATCCTTTCCTTATACCGGAATTATTTAACTCTCAACTAAACAATATTCCGGTTAAACAAAAGTACCCTTAAACGATATTATTACCGTTTAAATGATATCAATTCTTATTTTGGATAAGCCACAACGCTTTCTATAGTTAGAATATACCTCTAATTAGGTAATACGAAATTTGGATGGGTTAATCTGTGAACGCAATCACCCTATTTATATCATGGTCAATCTAGGTAATTGATTGTTATATATGATAATAATTCTCAATTGAATTTTAATACCACTAACCGACAATACCTCTTTAGGGGTATATAAACTTCAACGTGATTGAAGTCACTACCGTTAATTGATCTAAGACAAGCTATATCCAACACGTAACAAAATGTGTTTGTCTATGAATTAATATAAACAGGAATTCTCCAGTTCTTAATTTGAATAGCAAACTCACAACGCTTGGTATAAGAATCAGTATATTGGAGATATCACTGTGAAAAAGCATTGGATACGTAATTCGGTCACAGCACTATTAATGGTTAGCGCATCACTAGCAAGCGCGACCAGTTTTGCTGCGTCTGAACAAAAAGAAATTGGCGACCCTCGTAACGGCCAGTTCGAGCAAAACCACCCAGATCAATATCATTCATGGAGACAGACTTCAGAAAGCGAAGTTATTGAAGACGCACTAAAAGAAGATCCAAACATGGTCATCATGTGGGCTGGCTACGGCTTCGCAAAAGATTACAACAAAGCACGCGGCCACTTTTATGCCATTGACGATGTAAGACAAACACTTCGTACTGGCGGCCCAACGGACGAAAGCTCTGGCCCAATGCCAATGGCGTGTTGGAGCTGTAAGAGCCCAGATGTCGCTCGTGTTATCGAAGAGCGTGGTGAAGATGGTTATTTTGAGGGTAAATGGGCGCGTCTTGGCAACGAGATCATTAACCCTATTGGCTGTTCAGACTGTCACGATACCCAAAGCGAAGGCTTTAAGAATGGTGAGCCAGCACTGAAGGTGACTCGCCCTTATGTAGAACGCGCATTTGAAACGATTGGTAAAAAGTTTGATGAGCAAAGCCGCTTAGACCAACAAGCTTCTGTTTGTGCTCAGTGCCACGTGGAATACTACTTCACAGGGCCAACCAAAGGTGTGAAGTTCCCTTGGGACCAAGGTACAACCGTTGGCGACATGGAACGTTACTATGATGCAATCAACTTTAAAGATTGGACGCATAAAGTATCGAAAGCACCCATGCTGAAAGCACAGCACCCAGGTTTCGAAACATGGCGCGAAGGCATCCATGGTAAGAACAAAGTCGTTTGTGCTGACTGTCATATGCCAAAAGTGACCAAAGAAGATGGCACTGTTTATACCGACCATAAAGTGGGTAACCCATTCGACCGCTTCGAAGATACGTGTGCAAACTGTCACACTCAATCGAAAGAAACCATGCGTAACATCGTTTCAAGCCGTAAAGCGCAAGTGCTGAACATGAAGCTGACAGCCGAGAAGCAAATCGTTGCTGCTCACTTTGAAGCAAGCGCAGCATGGGAAGCGGGTGCGACAGAGCAAGAGATGGAACCTATCTTACTCGATATCCGTCACGCTCAATGGCGTTGGGACTACGCTATCGCGTCTCACGGTATTCATATGCACGCACCTGAAATCGCTCTAGAAGTGCTAGGAACTGCCGTTGACCGCGCCGCGGATGCTCGTACTAAGATTGTTCGTCTACTAGCGAAAAAAGGCATCACCGATCCAATTGAGATTCCAGATATCTCGACAAAAGAAGCGGCTCAAAAAGCGCTTGGAATGGACATGGATAAGATGAACGCTGAGAAACAACACTTCTTAGACACGGTTGTTCCTAAATGGGAAGAGCAAGCTGAAAAGCGTGAAGCCAACTACGAATACTAGTTTCTTCAATTAGACCATTAAGTAAAAACCAGTCACACTATTGTTGTGTGGCTGGTTTTTTTAGGTTTTGGGGGAATACACATCACTATCGATACCCCGATCCACTCGCCAATTAAAGGATTAAACAATGAAAATCTTACTTTCGCTTACGGCATTATGTATTGCACTACTCAGTTCAAGCGTTCATGCCTCTGAGCGTGCTGAGACAGGGTGGGAGTTAATAGAGAGAGGCGCATTAGTCGTTGATGTCAGAACACCTGCAGAGTTCGAACAAGGGCATCTAGACAACGCCATCAACTACCCTCTTTCTGAGGTGGCTACTCACTTTGCTCAGATAGATAAAGACCAACCCATCGTGTTGTATTGCCGCAGTGGCAATCGTTCAGGGCAAGCTTATCAATTCTTGCGCGATCAAGGGTTTACTCAAATCCACAATGCTGGTGGCTTAATCGAAATGCAGGAAAACCAATAATCTTCGAAATGATCTCTTAAGTAAGATCGCCTCTTTAGCAGTTAGCCTAGTTTAGCGGATCATCTGTTTGGCTTGGTTGATCGAATGAATAATGGAGACACGATCAATGCCCTTCTGATTGGAATCTAAGATTTGAGTCCACGCATCGATCGCTTGTTGATAGCGCATGCTGATGAAGTGATCGGTCGCAATCAGCATCAATGCCGTACGATCATTGGGATCAAGCTGCATTGAGTGCTCCAACAACGCATTAACATCATCACTCATCGCTTGAGAGCTCAGATAATAAAGTGCGGTTGCTTTGGCAGCATAGAGGCCAGAAGGCGCTTGAGGATCTAAGCGAATCGCATAATCGTAGCAAGTGAATGCCGCATCAAACTCCCCTTTCTGCATGTACACACCACCAAGCTTAAACCACAAGTCGGATTGATTCGGGTCTTGCTCAAGGCTTTGCTGAAGTTCATTTTCGAAATCTGTTACCGTGTAGTTATTGCTATCATCCAAAGGAAGTTGAGGTAACTCTTGTTTCAGTTGAGACCAAACCAGTACGCTCAAAGCCACCGCAGTAAGAGAAATCACCACATTGCCTTTTAGATGGCTGACATTGTTGCTCACGGCAATAACGACCGCGATTAAAAACAGACTCATTAGTACCAACGCAACCAACAACCAGATATCCATTCCACATCCCTTTTATTTAGATCTACCTCTACTCTATCGTTTTCGCCCTGCCTCGTTATTGATCAAAGTTTAGCGTTCGAGATTTAGTGCTCAAACTTTCGCATAAAAGCGACGGGGTAAGGTTGGTGTTCAAACCTAAGCCGTAAGCCATAAGCCATAAGCCAAATAGAAGAGAAATGACAGGCAATAAAAAACCGAGCACTTAGGCTCGGTTTTTTCATTGGTAAGCTTAATTACTTAACGTAATCGAGATTACTCAGTGTCTTGCTCGCTATCACTTTCAGAGTCAGAAGCATCAGATGCTTGCTCTTCACTTGATTCAGAAACAACAGCTGTTTCAGCGTTTACTGCGTCAGCATTTGCTTCTTCAGTCTCTTCGCCTTCAACAATCTCCGCTTCTTCTACTTCGTCGATACGTTGTAGACCTACAACATTCTCGTCTTCAGCAGTACGAATCAGTGTTACACCTTGAGTGTTACGACCAACTTGGCTTACTTCCGCTACGCGAGTACGTACTAGTGTACCTGCGTCGGTGATCATCATCATTTCATCGCCTTCTTCAACCTGAACAGCACCAACTACTGGGCCATTACGATCAGAGACTTTGATAGATACTACACCTTGCGTTGCACGGCCTTTCGTTGGGTATTCAGCCAGCTCAGTACGCTTACCGTAACCGTTTTGAGTCACAGTTAGGATATCGCCTTCGTTTGAAGGAACAATCAGTGAAACCACTTGATCGTCTTCTGGAAGCTTCATACCACGAACACCAGAGGCAGTACGACCCATTGGACGTACTTTGTCCTCGTTAAAGCGAACAACTTTGCCCGACTTCGAGAACAGCATGATGTCGCTATTACCGTCAGTAATATCAACGCCAATCAGTGAATCATCGTCACGTAGGTTAACTGCGATTAGGCCGTTAGCACGTACGTTTGCGAATTGATCCAGTGATGTCTTCTTAACGGTACCGTCGCCTGTTGCCATGAAGATGAATTTCTCGTTTGAGAATTCAGAAACAGGCAGGATAGCCGTAATACGTTCACCTTCTTCTAGAGGAAGAATGTTAACGATAGGCTTACCACGAGCGGTACGGCTTGCTTGAGGCAGTTGGTAAACTTTCAGGCGGTACGTTTTACCACGAGTAGAGAAACATAAGATGTTATCGTGAGTATTAGCAACAAGCAGACGCTCAATGTAATCCTCATCTTTCATCTTAGTTGCACTCTTACCCTTACCACCACGACGCTGAGCTTCGTAGTCGCTTAGGATTTGGTACTTAACGTAACCTGCGTTAGAAAGCGTTACTACAACGTCTTCTTGAGCGATTAGCTCTTCCATGTCGATGTCATGAACCGCTGCTGTGATTTCTGTACGACGTTCGTCGCCATAGATATCACGTACCGCTTCAAGTTCTTCACGGATCACTTCCATCAAACGCTCAGTGCTTGCAAGGATATGCATTAGCTCAGCGATCTCTTCTAGAAGTGCTTTGTATTCGTCTAGAATCTTCTCGTGCTCAAGGCCAGTTAGGCGGTGAAGACGAAGTTCTAGAATAGCTTGCGCTTGAGTTTCCGTTAGGAAATATTGACCATCACGGATACCGTATTGGTCTTCAAGCCAATCTGGACGAGCTGCATCAGTACCAGCACGTTCAAGCATTGATGCAACGTTACCAAGATCCCAACCACGAGATACTAGACCAACTTTAGCTTCTGCTGGTGTTGGTGCGTTCTTGATCAGTTCAATGATTTCATCAATGTTTGCAAGCGCTAAAGATAGAGCTTCCAAGATATGTGCACGGTCGCGCGCTTTCTTCAATTCGAAGATAGTACGACGTGTCACAACTTCACGACGGTGATCAACAAAACACTTCAACATATCTTTAATGTTGAAAAGTTGTGGTTGGCCGTTGTTCAGAGCAACCATGTTGATGCCGAAAGTTGTTTGCAGTTGAGTTTGTGAGTAAAGGTTGTTTAGTACAACTTCACCGACAGCGTCACGCTTACATTCAATAACAATACGCATACCATCTTTATCAGATTCGTCACGCAGTGCACTGATGCCTTCAACTTTCTTGTCTTTTACAAGTTCTGCAATCTTCTCGATCAGACGAGCTTTGTTCACTTGATATGGAATTTCAGTAACGATAATTGTTTCTTTACCGTTCTTTTCCATTTCAATGTTCGCGCGCGAGCGCATGTAAACTTTGCCACGACCAGTCTTATATGCATCAACAA
The DNA here is from genome assembly GCF_900382755.1 of Vibrio sp. Evd11. Lineage (NCBI taxonomy): Bacteria > Pseudomonadati > Pseudomonadota > Gammaproteobacteria > Vibrionales > Vibrionaceae > Vibrio > Vibrio sp. Evd11. Next base: position 75,332 of record NZ_OSDX01000011.1, on the reverse strand, counting down.
TGCCCTTACGGCCACTGATTAATGCTGCTGTCGGGAAGTCTGGACCAGGGATGTAGTCCATTAGCTCATCAATAGTGATGTCTTCATTATTGATAAATGCTAAACAGCCATCAACAACTTCGCCAAGGTTATGTGGCGGGATGTTGGTAGCCATACCTACTGCGATACCAGAAGCACCGTTAACCAATAGGTTTGGTATTTTTGTTGGTAAAACTGCTGGTATTTGCTCGGTTCCATCATAGTTAGGAACGAAGTCAACCGTATCTTTATCAAGATCCGTTAATAGCTCACCAGCTATTTTTGACATACGAACTTCGGTATAACGCATTGCCGCAGCTGAATCGCCGTCAACCGAACCAAAGTTACCTTGGCCATCGACTAACATATAGCGTAGTGAAAACGGCTGAGCCATACGAACAATTGACTCGTATACCGCACTATCACCGTGTGGGTGATATTTACCGATTACATCGCCTACTACACGAGCAGACTTTTTATATGCTTTGTTCCAATCATTACCTAGTACATTCATCGCGAACAAAACGCGGCGGTGTACTGGTTTTAGGCCATCACGCACATCTGGAAGGGCACGACCAACGATGACGGACATCGCGTAGTCTAGGTATGAACCTCTAAGCTCATCTTCAATATTTACGGGCGTGATCTCTTTCGCTAGATCGCTCATAGAGCCATTTTCCCTCTATAGTCAGATCGTATTTTTGAATACGTATAAGACCGAAAAATATAACACAAATTTACCTACGGAGGCATCACTTTCCCTCTCCTTTTACCATCTTGTGACCCTTGTAGCCAATCTATTGATGAGAAATTGCACCTCAGCGTCATATCTTGCTGAAACATGGTCACTTTACACCCAATAAACTAGCAAAATTGTAGATCTTCTGGTCAGCAGGAAAAGGCAAGTTATAATGCCTGCAATTTCATGGATGCATTATTTAACTTGGAAATGCCGATTATGACTAAATCACAGAACGTAGACCCAGCAGAAATCAAAAAATTCGAAGACATGGCGTCGCGCTGGTGGGATCTAGAAGGCGAGTTTAAGCCACTACATCAAATCAATCCGCTGCGCTTAAATTACGTGCTAGAGAAAACCAAAGGCCTTTTTGGCAAGAAAGTTCTCGATGTCGGCTGCGGCGGCGGTATTCTGGCTGAAAGCATGGCTGTAGAGGGTGCAGTAGTCACCGGACTAGATATGGGTAAAGAACCGCTAGAAGTCGCTCGTCTGCACGCATTAGAAACTGGCACCAAGCTCGATTACATCCAAAGCACCATTGAAGACCATGCAGAGCAAAACCCACAAACTTACGATGTGGTGACGTGCATGGAAATGCTAGAGCACGTTCCTGACCCACAATCGGTTATCTCGGCTTGTTCAAAATTGGTTAAACCGGGCGGACATGTGTTCTTCTCGACATTGAACCGTAACTTTAAGTCTTACCTGTTTGCTATTGTTGGCGCAGAGAAGCTACTTAAGATTGTGCCAGAAGGTACTCATGACCACGAAAAGTTCATTCGACCAGCTGAACTCATCAAGATGATCGACAATACACCTCTGCAAGAATTAGGCATTACTGGGCTGCATTACAACCCACTAACAGATACGTATCGTTTAGGGTCAAATGTCGATGTGAATTACATCGTCCACACTCAAAATTTCGCCCAATAATTATTCGTATCTCTACCAGTATCCCTACCGTAAGATCTTTTATAAAAAAGGCTCATGAAAAGAGTTGCAATTAACATAAGATTGCGACTTTTTTCAGTCTAAATTTCGTGCGCCAGCTTCCATTTTGACCACCTCGATTTAAATTTAATCACCTAAAATCCATCGCCCATTTTGCCCAAAGATCAAGGGATTTTTTTTATGGGAGTGCAAAAATAAAGCATCCTTAAAAGGCGGCTTTTATACAATCAAGTCACATCTAACCTCATCAGTTAGTGGTCACTTACAGTTTTTTTTAATCCACCACTTATCCACAAGCAACCCAATTTCTTTACCTTGAAAAATATCAGTTGTAGCACTATCTTGTAACCCAACAAACAAATGACCCCCATATGTTGTGTTTGAACTACAATGTATGGGTAGACCAAGATCACAAAGCCGAAACGTAATTTACAAAAATTATACAGAAATACACAAAAACACGGCCTTGTTCAGTTTTGTTAGGGAAATTAAGCAGAATGAACCAACAACTTACTGTTACCAAGCGTAACGGACGTAAAGAAACCATCGATTTAGAGAAAATCCATCGCGTGATTACATGGGCAGCTGAAGGCTTGCACAATGTTTCTGTATCACAAGTAGAATTGAAAGCTCACATTCAGTTTTACGATGGCATTACCACGACTGACATTCATGAGACAATCATCAAGTCAGCAGCGGATTTAATCTCTGAAGAGACTCCTGATTACCAATATTTAGCAGCACGTCTGTCAGTGTTCCACCTACGTAAAAAAGCGTACGGTGAATACGAGCCGCCAGCTCTTTATGACCACGTTGCAAAACTGGTTGATATGGGTAAATACGATAGCCACCTTATGGAAGACTACACGAAAGCTGAATTCGAAGAGCTTGACGCGTACATCGACCACAAGCGTGACTTAAACTTTTCTTACGCGGCGGTTAAGCAGCTTGAAGGTAAATACTTCGTGCAGAACCGTGTAACAAAAGAAATCTACGAGAGTGCTCAGTTCCTTTACATCCTAGTTGCTGCGTGTTTATTCGGTAAATACCCGAAATCAACTCGTCTGGATTACATCAAACGTTTTTACGACGCCTCGTCTACGTTTAAGATTTCTCTACCTACACCGATCATGTCTGGTGTACGTACGCCTACTCGTCAATTCAGTTCATGTGTACTGATTGAGTGTGGTGACAGCCTTGATTCTATCAACGCAACAGCAAGCTCTATTGTTCGTTACGTATCTCAACGTGCTGGTATTGGTATCAACGCAGGTCGTATCCGTGCGCTTGGTTCTGAAATCCGTAATGGTGAAGCGTTCCACACGGGCTGTATCCCTTTCTACAAATACTTCCAAACAGCAGTAAAATGTTGTTCCCAAGGTGGTGTTCGTGGCGGCGCAGCAACCGTGTTCTACCCACTATGGCACGGTGAAGTTCAGTCTCTATTAGTACTGAAAAACAACCGTGGCGTTGAAGAGAACCGTGTTCGTCACATGGACTACGGTGTACAGCTGAACAAGCTTATGTACTCTCGTCTTGTTCAAGGTGGCAACATCAGCCTGTTCTCACCTTCTGACGTACCTGGCCTTTACGACGCGTTCTTCGAAAACCAAGAGCGTTTTGAAGCGCTTTACGTTAAGTACGAAAACGATCCTTCAGTGAAGCGTGAAACGGTTAAAGCCGTTGAGCTATTCTCTCTGCTAATGCAAGAGCGTGCTTCTACTGGTCGTATCTACATTCAGAACGTTGACCACTGTAATACACACAGCCCGTTTGATTCTGAAGTAGCACCTGTACGTCAATCGAACCTATGTCTAGAAATCGCGCTACCAACTAAGCCGCTTTCTAACGTAGAAGATGACGAAGGTGAAATTGCACTATGTACGCTTTCAGCGTTTAACCTAGGCGCAATCAACGAGCTAGACGATCTGGCTGAACTCTCTGAACTGGTTGTTCGTGCTCTAGATGCACTACTTGATTACCAAGACTACCCGCTTCCAGCAGCACGTAAGTCGACAATGAACCGTCGTACTTTAGGTGTGGGTGTAATCAACTACGCATACTACCTAGCGAAGAATGGTGTTAAGTATTCTGATGGCAGCGCAAATGGCCTGACTCACCGTACTTTTGAAGCAATTCAATACCACTTACTAAAAGCGTCTGTTGACCTAGCGAAAGAGCAAGGCCGTTGCCCATCTTTCCACGAAACCAACTACGCGAAAGGCCTACTGCCAATCGATACTTACAAAAAAGATATCGACTTAGTATGTGAAGAGCCACTGCACTACGATTGGGACACGCTACGTGAAGAGATCATGGAGCACGGCCTACGTAACTCTACACTGACAGCGCTTATGCCTTCTGAGACTTCGTCTCAAATCTCGAACGCGACTAACGGTATCGAGCCACCACGTGGTTACGTATCAGTTAAAGCATCGAAAGACGGCATCCTGAAGCAAGTAGTTCCTGATTTCCTAAATCTTAAAGAGAACTACGAGCTACTCTGGAACATTGGTACTAACGACGGTTACCTGCACTTAGTGGGTATCATGCAAAAATTCGTTGACCAAGCTATCTCTGCAAACACTAACTATGATCCAAGTGTTTACGACAGCGGTAAGGTACCAATGAAGCAACTGCTTAAAGACTTGCTAACAGCGTACAAGTACGGTGTTAAGACGCTTTACTACCATAACACGCGTGATGGTGCTAAAGACGACCAAGGCGATGCAGTTCAAGTGCCGGAAGAAGATTGTGAAGGCGGCGGTTGTAAGATCTAAACCGCAATAAACATTAAGACCCCAGAGAAGTTATCTTCTCTGGGTTTAAAGCATTAACAGGGTTCGTTTTATTACGGGTCCTTAAAGGATTTGAGGCATTTATGGCTTACAGTACTTTTTCTCAACAAAAAAATGACCAACTAAAAGAACCAATGTTCTTGGGTCAGTCGGTAAACGTTGCACGTTACGACCAACAGAAATTCGAAATCTTCGAAAAGTTGATCGAAAAGCAGCTTTCTTTCTTCTGGCGCCCAGAAGAAGTTGACGTGTCTAGCGACCGTATCGACTACAACAAGCTTCCTGAGCATGAAAAACACATCTTCATCTCTAACCTGAAGTACCAAACACTTCTAGATTCAATCCAAGGCCGCAGCCCTAACGTTGCCCTACTTCCTTTGGTATCACTGCCAGAAGTTGAAACTTGGATTGAGACATGGTCATTCTCTGAAACGATTCACTCTCGTTCATACACGCACATCATCCGTAACATCGTGAATGATCCAGGCGTAGTATTTGACGACATCGTTGAAAACGAAGAGATCCTAAAGCGTGCGAAAGATATCGCGTTTTACTACGACGACCTAATCAAGCTGACGGCTGACTACCACCGCTACGGTGAAGGCAACCACAATATCAACGGCGAAGACGTTAAGATTTCACTTCACGACCTGAAGAAGAAACTTTACGTATGTCTAATGTCTGTAAACGCACTAGAAGCGATTCGTTTCTACGTGAGTTTTGCATGTTCATTCGCATTCGCTGAACGTGAGCTAATGGAAGGTAACGCGAAGATCATCAAGCTAATCGCTCGTGATGAAGCACTTCACCTTACTGGTACACAGCACATGATCAATTTGCTGCGTAACGGCCAAGATGACTTCGAATTCATGCAGATCGCTGAAGAGTGTAAGCAAGAATGTTTCGACCTATTCAAAGAAGCGGCAGAGCAAGAAAAAGAGTGGGCAGAATACCTATTCAAAGATGGCTCTATGATTGGTCTAAACAAAGACATTCTTTGCCAATACGTTGAATACATTACCAACATCCGTATGCAAGCGGTTGGTCTAGGTACTGCTTACCCAGAAGCAACATCGAACCCAATCCCATGGATCAACGCATGGTTATCTTCAGATAACGTACAAGTTGCTCCACAAGAAGCTGAAATCAGTTCTTACCTAGTTGGTCAAATCGACAACGAAGTAAAAGCTGACGACTTTGAAGGATTTGAGCTGTAATGCCAACAATCAAAATCAACAAGCTGACTTCGATTGAATCTAACCCGTCGAATACTCTATTGGAAACAATGGAACAGGCGGGCTTAGAACCAGAATACAACTGCCGAGATGGGCACTGTGGTGCTTGTCGTTGCACGTTGGATTCGGGTGAAGTTGAGTACGTTGGTTTTGCTATGGCTTACACACAAGGCGATGAAATTTTGCCATGCATCTGCAAAGCAAAAACCGATTTATCGCTGAGTAACGTAACTCACAGAAGCAAACAGAAGCGCGCCTAAGCCAATCAGCTTAAGTTTGTTTCGTTTCATTTAGAGTTGCGTGAATTCAAATGTTTTTAAACGCTTTAGGTTTAAAGCAACGCCTCTTCAAAGATAACACGTATTAAAAAGGGTCCGCCTCCTCTTGGAATGCGGACCCTTTTTCTATTTAAATCTTTAGGTATCTGAGACGACTCTCCTATCACTCAAAGCCTTCTTGCTGGTTCCCACCAAGCAAAACCGGATGTTTACTGTTGAGTCAGGTTCAGAGTCACTGAGCCAATGTAACAAGCGCTTCGGCACTCTCCGCAACCATTACACTTATCTTTGTCTAAGGTAGGTAACTCCCCTACTTCGATTTGAATTGCACTTACTGAACAAGCGGCTTGGCACGCATTACAATCCATTTGCATGTAGTTGTTGCAGCTATCTGCAAAGCTAGGCTTGAGATCAATATAAGGCGTGACCGTTGGATGGAGTGCGCCAGTCGGGCACACTTCACTGCACTTATCACACAGCGAACAACTGTTGTAATCCAAATTCAGCAGCGCACTGCCCTCTAGCATCTCAATAACGCTATTTGGACACACTTGCTCACACAACCCACAACCGTCGCAAAGACGCTCAAACAGCACCTCATCAACCGCTCTCGGCGGCCTTGCATGCACGCGCAGTGATTTCTCTTCATAACTTGCCGCAGCTTTAACCGGCTTAGAGAGTCGAGTTAAGAAACCGCGTCTATTTGAATTTATTTTTTCAGACATTAATCGATATATAACTTTTTAGGAACAACGTTTATTTTATATTCAGATGTTAGATATTTAATCCAATCTATTACGTCAACTGATAGCTTCTTATAAAAAGATAGTTCTGATGCTGTATTTAATTTCTCTAAATAAACAGGAGACCAAGTTAATAAGTGGGAAGCTAATAATTCATGTGCTGAATCAATATTATTCTTTTCTAACAAATACGCATGGGCGAATAACATTAAACCAAATTGATCTTCTGGCTCTCTTAAACCTGTGTCCAATTCAATATGGTTCAATTCTAGAAACTGTCGATATTCCACAGTCGATGCACCAAACACAACACGGTCTTTATCTAGGTAAACAGAACCCCAAGGTGGTGCCGGCATGTCTCCAACGCCTTCAAACAGGCGGCTAAACTCTGTAACTAGCGCATCTTCTTGTTCATTTTGAAGTGCCTGCAAGCACTCTTCTGATAGTACTTCACTCTCGACCAATGCTTCGACTATGGTTAACAACTGTTCTTTACTTGTCGCTTGATAAAATAGCGAACCCAATAATTTATGCGTATCGATAATCATTATTATTTATACCGTAATAGGTTTTAACGACAATTATATTAATTAAACCATTCCATTCTTTGATCTAATTTATACATTCGATTCATAATATTTAAATTTCGCTCTTATTTGACGTTAATCAATCAAGAATTAGAAATAACAACATATAGATCAAACTACCTATAAAGTGCTAGCCATCAATAACAAAAGGCATCTTAGAATGACGAATAAGAAAGAATCTGGGGTAATGAATCTTACTCGAAGAAGCTTCATGAAAGCTTCTTCTGCGGTAGGTAGCGCTGCTGCACTCGCGGGCGGTATCGCTTTACCTTTCAAATCCAGACCAGTAGCGGCTGCGGTTGCTGAGAGTGTGGATGAGAAAATCGTATGGAGTGCATGTACGGTAAACTGTGGCTCTCGCTGCCCATTACGTATGCATGTGCAAAACGGTGAAATCAAATACGTAGAAACCGACAACACAGGTACTGACGAATACGGTCATCACCAAGTTCGTGCTTGTCTACGTGGTCGCTCTATGCGCCGCCGTGTTTACAACCCAGATCGCCTTAAATACCCAATGAAACGTGTTGGTAAACGTGGTGAAGGTAAATTCAAACGTATTAGCTGGGAAGAAGCTTACGATGAAGTTGCTGGCACCATGCAACGCCTTATCAAAGACTACGGTAACGACACCATCTACCTAAACTACGGTACAGGTACGCTAGGTGGCACTGTCACAAAATCTTGGCCACCAGCACAAACGCTGATTGCTCGTCTAATGAACCTAAGTGGTGGTTACCTGAACCATTACGGTGACTACTCAACAGCGCAAATCGCGAAAGGTTTGAGCTACACCTACGGTGGTTGGGCAAACAACAACTCTTTCTCTGATTTAGAGAACACTAAGCTTAACATCCAATTTGGTAACAACCCTGCTGAGACTCGTATGTCTGGCGGTGGTCTGATCCACCACTACGTAGAAAGCAAAAACAAATCGAACGCAAGAACGATCATCATCGACCCTCGCTACACCGATACTGCTGGCGGCCGCGAAGATCAATGGATCCCAATTCGTCCTTCTACCGATGCTGCATTGGTTGCTGGCCTTGCGCATGTAATGATCACTGAAGAGCTTGTCGACCAACCGTTCTTAGACAAATACTGTGTCGGTTACGATGAGAAGACGCTTCCTGCATCAGCACCAAAGAACAGTGACTACAAATCTTACATCCTAGGTTTAGGTGAAGACGGTGTAGAGAAGACGCCAGAGTGGGCTTCTAAGATCACAGGTATTCCCGTTGATACTATCGTCAAGCTTGGCCGTGAGATGGGCACTGCAAAACCATGTGCAATCCATCAAGGCTGGGGACTACAACGCACTGCGAACGGTGAGCTAGCTTGTCGTGCAATCGCAATGCTGTCGCTACTAACCGGTTCTGTTGGTGTATCAGGTGGTTCTACAGGTGCTCGTGAAAGTGACATCAACATTCCATTTGTTCGCTTCCCGACTGTGCCAAACCCAGTTGAAACTTCTATCTCGATGTTCATGTGGACAGACGCGATTTACCGTCACCATGAAATGACCGACATCACTGATGGTGTTCGTGGTGCAGAGCGCCTTAAGAACCCTATCAAGATGATCTGGAACTACGCTGGTAACTGTATTATCAACCAGCACTCAGACATCAACAAAACACACGAGATCCTTCAAGACGATACCGCGTGTGAAATGATTGTTGTGGTCGATAACCACATGACGTCTTCAGCGAAATACGCCGATATCATCCTGCCTGACTTAACAACATCAGAGCAAGACGACTGGTGTATGGATGGTAAAGCAGCAAACATGCCTTACTTCATCTTCGCGCAAAAAGCGATCGAGCCTCAGTTCGAAGCCAAATCTATCTACGAGATGTGTTCTCAATTGGCGAAACGCATGGGCGTGGAAAAAGAGTTCACAGAAGGCCGTACTCAAGAGCAATGGATTGAGCACCTTTACGCTGAAACTCGTAAGAACGATCCAACACTGCCAACCTTCGAAGAGATGAAAGAGTTGGGTATCTACAAACGTAGCTATGACCACCACTACATCGCTTACGAAGATTTCCGCAAAGATCCTGAAGCGAACCCACTGACCACACCAAGTGGCAAGATCGAGATCTACTCAGAGCAACTGGCTGATATCGCGAAGACTTGGAAATTGAAAGAAGACGAAGTGATTCACCCTCTTCCGATTTACGCTGATTCTTTTGAAGGCCACAACGACCCATTAGCAGAGAAGTACCCACTTCAGCTAACTGGTTTCCACTACAAGGCTCGCACTCACTCGACTTACGGCAACGTTGCAGAAATCAAAGCAGCAGCACCGCAAGAGTTGTGGATCAACCCTATTGATGCGAAAGAACGTGGTATCGAAAACGGCGACATGGTGAGTATTTTTAACGACCGTGGCGAAGTTCATATTCCAGCGAAAGTGACACCTAGGATTCTTCCTCGAGTTGTCGCGCTAGGCGAAGGTGCATGGTACGCACCAGATGGTCAGAAGATCGACCATGCAGGCTCTATCAACGTGCTGACCACTCAGCGCCCGAGCCCACTTGCTAAGGGTAACCCTCAGCATACAAACCTAGTTCAAATCAAAGCGCTAACGAAAGCATAAGGTAGGTTGGAATGAAACAATACGGCTTTTACATTGATTCAAGTAAATGCACGGGTTGTAAAACCTGTCAGCTTGCTTGTAAAGATTATAACGATCTAGACATCAAAACAAACTACCGTCGCGTATACGAATACGCAGGTGGTGGCTTCACTCAAGATGGCGATACCTGGGTTCAGAAAGATGTCTTTTCTTACTACCTATCTATTGCTTGTAACCACTGTACTAACCCTGCGTGTGTGAAAGTATGTCCTTCGGGCGCGATGCACAAGCGTGATGAAGACGGTTTGGTTGTGGTTGATGAGAGCGTATGTATTGGTTGTCAGCACTGCAGTAATGCATGCCCTTACGGCGCACCGCAATACAATGCGAAGAAAGGTCACATGACAAAATGCGATGGTTGCTACCAACGTGTTTCTGAAGGCAAGCAACCTATCTGTGTTGAGTCTTGCCCACTTCGTGCATTGGAGTTTGGTGAAATCAACACACTTCGCGAGAAGTACGGTTCTGGTGCAGATGTAGCGCCACTGCCATCTTCAAGTGAAACGCTACCAAACATCGTGATTAAGCTGAACAAAAACGCGAAGCCGACTGGCGATACCAGTGGTCACCTAGCAAACCCGAAGGAGGTATAAGATGATTTTTCATGAGTGGTCTTTAATCTTCTTTACGGTGCTGGCACAAACTGCGGTTGGTGGTTACTTACTTATTGGCGCACGCGCGCTGGTACTTAATCATGACGAAGAGAAGCTGAACAGCTACAAGGTTCCAATGTTCATTCTGTGGGCATTAATGGGGCTTGGTTTCATGTTCTCGACAACGCACCTTGGTTCTCCACTGCGCGCGTTTAACGCCCTTAACCAGCTAGGTTCTGCTTGGTTGTCTAACGAAGTATTCTTCGGTGCGGTATTCTTCGCAATAGGCGGCCTGCAATGGCTACTGTCTGTGCTTAAGAAAGGTGGCGTTGCTATTCAGAAAGCACTGATGGTTGGCGCGATGGTGTTGGGTGTTATCTTCATGTACGCGATGATCAGCGTATACATGATCAACACAGTACCGACATGGGACAACATCTACACACCGTTAAGCTTCATCATGACCATGGTTGTGGGTGGTTTGCTGCTGTCTCAGTTCGTGATTGTATTCGCCAACGACAGCCGCTTTACCGTTGACCGCAACATCACGATGCTGGCTGTTATTGCCGTTGCTATTAGCTTGATTGTGACAGTAGGAAAACTGAACCTAATCGGTGACATCCAAACTTCAGTAGCTAAAGCGTCTGAGTTGGTTGACGCTTTAGGTAGCTATGTGATTCTTCAAGTGGCACTGCTAATGGCAAGCTTGCTAGTTTGGATTCTACCTATGCTGAACAAAGCAAAAGTGAACCCAGTAAACCTAGGCTTAGCATTGGTACTGTTCTTAGCTTCAGAACTCATTGGCCGTGGTTTGTTCTACAGCCTACATATGACAAGCGGTTTGTAATCACAGCCCTCTTGTTTAGTTATCTAGAAGGCTAGATAACTAAAGGCCCAACACCTATTTAGATGTTGGGCCTTTTTATTTGTTCTGATTTAACCTTAGTTGCAGAGGTCTTGGCTCAAGAGGACCCGGTTAACTAAAAGAGCTGCTTACTTGATGATCGCCGAAGGAATAAACATGTCTTTCAATCGCTTAACCGAAGAGTAAGTGCCAAACATAGGTTTGTTGTCTAGGTGTCTTCTCAGCATATCTGCCGCAACGGTTTTGATAATGGTGCGCGCATCTTCACGATTGTACTGGCGGTAGAACTCAAGAACTTGTCCCCACTCGCCTGCTTCAGTCGACAATGCAACGCTGAATGTATTGCCTTCCAGCTTACCCGTCACCAAGGCTAATTCAGTTCCGCACTTCTCTCTTGTTGCGCCAGCCAGAGCAAAGGTGGCGGATAATGGGTCACTCTTTTCGAGTTCACTCTCTTTTGGTTCTGCCATGACCCAAGAGTGACCAAAGCAATCTTCAACCTGCTCATTCGATTGCAACCAAGCCGACAATGCACCTTTAGTCGACACTTCAGACACAGACAAAGTTTTCTTTCTCTCTGCCATGATGTGGCCAATATGATCAATCATCGGCTCATCAACACTGACTACATTACTCTCTAACAGCTTGTACACCATTTGCAGCAGCTTAACGCGGGTTTCTAAGCCAGACTTAGGGCCAAACAATTTCACTTCAATGAACGGCAAATAAGAGCGATAACCCAACTCATAGCCTTCAGGCAGTTTCAATTGGTCCAACACATCAGAAATACCTGACTCAGATAAGCCAAACGTAAATAGACGACTGCACTCAGAGGCAACCACTTGTGGATAAGCACGAGACAAATCAGGAAGAATTTCAAACGTCACCATGCGTTTGAATTCACTCGGAACACCCGGCGTGAAATAGAAAGTCGCGTCGTTGATTTTCAGCTTGAAGCCACATGCTGTGCCGACTGGGTTATCAACAATCTCAGAGCTTACTGGCAACAAGGCTTGTTTAAGGTTGCTGTCAGGCATCGGCATGCCACGTCCAGCAAACATCTCTTCCATGCGATCTAACCATTCAGGGAACATGACTAGTTTCTGTTCTGACGCTGCTGCAGCGGCAGCCGCACTCATGTCATCTGTTGTTGGCCCTAAACCGCCATTGACGATAACCACATCATAGTTAAAGCTCAGCATCAGCAGTTCTTCAATGAGAGCATTCATTTGGTCACCCACAGTGGAACGTTTGGCGAGAGCAAAGCCGTGTTGGTAAAACTCTCCAGACATCCAAGCTGCGTTTGTGTCTACAATGTCTCCATGAAGAACTTCTTCACCTGTGCTTAACATTGCGATTTTCGTCATATTTCTATCCCTTGTGGTCATAAAAAGACACTGCATTATTCATAAACTGGTCTATGGTTGAATTTGAGAAATTCCAGCTTTTCACAAATATTATTAATGTTAAATCTAAGGTTTTCTTAGGAAAAGCGACAAATTATTAGTTCCCTAAATCAGGCATTTAATAGATAATTGTGACTCTGATCAATTCTTAACTTCTCATGGAGACCCTTGTGGCCAAATCACCGTTACTAGCGAAGGTTACTGCTGCATTTTCAATGCTAATGTCAGTTAACTCGGTTGCAAGCCAATACGACTTCGACCAGCCAATCAACCTTTCTTATTCGGATGAATGTGCTCAAGACTACTGTGTTAATGATAGCTTGTACACCTACAAGCCAAGTGCCAATTACGCACTGAGCGAATCAAGTGATGAGTACGACTTCTCAATCCAACAACCAAAACATATGTTGGTGAGTCAAGAGAAGGATTGGGATTATCTAATGGGTCAAACCTACACTATTCTGGGTTTAAGTGTCGCTACAGTGGGTCTAATGACTCTGCTACCTGAAAGTATCACTAAGTGGGATGATGACCAACGTGATATCAGCTCATTAGGTAAAAAGTGGAAAGATAACGTGTCTGAAGGCCCAGTATGGGACCGCGATGAACACTTCCTAAACTACGTGATGCACCCATATTTTGGTGGTGTTTACTACACCGCAGCTCGACACGCGGGTTACGATGAGTTTGAGTCTTTCTTATACTCTTGGACCATGTCGACGTTCTTCTGGGAATACGGCGTAGAAGCATTCGCTGAAGTACCTTCTTGGCAAGACCTGTTCATCACTCCATTCTTTGGTGCGGTTGTCGGTGAATTGATGCTAGAAGCTGAGCAAGACATTGTGGCTTCAGGTGGCGAAGTGATGGGTTCTCAAACCATGGGTGATGTTTCTCTATTCTTCCTAAACCCTGTTGGCCATATCCACTACTGGGTAAGTGACGCTTGGGGCGGTGATGCAGAAGTTAACCTGAACACCAACCCATGGTGGGATAACCAAGATGCAGCAAGATTCGCATACGATGCAGGCGCACCTTATGACTCTCAGTTTGTTGGTATGAACTTTAAAGTTACGTTCTAAAATAGCTTTCAGTCTCTGAACTCTAAGTTACTGCATTCCCAGTAACAACGACGACTCTTCTAAAAAGCGGCTCTCTAGCCGCTTTTTTTGTGCCCTACTCTCCATTCTCTTTTTTTGCATCACAGCTTAGTTTCAAAAATTGACGTAGGTCAAACATTGTTCGATGTAAACTTCTACACTGAAATTAACGAACTTTATCGCGTGATATCAAACATTTAATTAGCAACGATTAATTGAGACTTTGGGGGCTGATATGAACAGTACATTTATCGTAAACTTTATCGGAAAAGCATCACCAGCAACAATCAAGCAACTTGCTGCGGTTACTCACGAAAACGACGGGAAATGGCTCATTAGTAAAGTTAACTTTATTGAAGACCAAGTCGCAGGCGTACTCAAGGTTCAACTTCCAGCCATCAACGAATCAATTGTGAAAGAAGCTTTCAGCGCCAATGCTGATCTTATCGTGCAATTTGTTGATTCAGACCATACTCATAACGCACAAGATACGATCCATCATCTACGACTCGACTCTAACGACCGAGCTGGAATCGTGAATGAAGTGACACACGTATTAGACAGACAAGGCATCAGCATTCTAGATATGGATTGTCACCGTGTGTTTATCGCCGGAGGCGGTGGTGTTAGCTCTAGTTTATTTACTTCCAAGATTGCCGTTAAGCTACCAATTGAAGTTTTGATTGATGATGTGGTCAATGAATTGGAAACGCTAAGCGAAGATACCCGCGTGATCATTGAAAGCTAACTGGTAATTGTTGATTGTTGTAGCTAATGGCTATACCAAAAAATAAAAAAGAGCAGCTCATCGGCTGCTCTTTTCGTGTTCTAACACTCAGATTCCGTTACTTAACCGACCATTGTGATAATGAGCGTTTGAAGTCTTCATAGCCGAATTCATTTAGCTTCTGAACTTCGCCACTGCTACGTTCGCAGTAGATTGATGGCATTTTTAGGCCATTGAACCAGTTCAGTTTCACCATGGTGTAGCCTGCACTGTCTAGCAGGTGCAGCTTTTGACCAATCTTAAGTGGCTCATCAAAGCTTGCTTCACAGAACTGATCGCCCGCTAGGCATGAACACGAACCTATCACATAGTCATGGCTGCCGTTTTCAGAGGCTTCGAATACCGATGCTGGTTCATTGTAGATAAGCGTATCAAGGCGATGAGCTTCGGTTGCCGAATCGACAATTGCCGTTTTCTTCACGTTCTCAACGATATCAACCACAGTCACAACTAAGTCAGTTGTTTTAGTGATGATAGCTTCACCCGGCTCTAGGTACATCTGCACGCCGTGCTTTTCAGAGAAGGCTTTTAGCGCAAAACCCAGTTTCTCGATGTCATAACCCGGCCATGTGAAGAACACACCTCCGCCCATGCTCACCCAGTCCAACTTATCTAGGTGCTCGCCAAACTGTTCTGAGATTGAATCAAGCAGGCCGATAAATGCATCGACGTCTTTATTCTCACAGTTCATGTGGAACATCACACCATTAATCTCATCGAAGATCTCAGGCTTAATGTGATCAGCTTGAACACCTAAACGAGAGAATTGACGCGCTGGGTTTGCCAGATCTTGTCCTGCGTAGCTCACACCTGGATTTAAACGTAAACCCAGCGAAGCCTTACCTTCAACGATGTGTCGGTAAGCAGCAAGTTGGCTTTGAGAGTTGAAGATCATCTTGTCGCAGATATCCGCAACTTCTCTCACGTCATCTTCGCTGTAACCGACACTGTAAGCGTGCGTTTCACCACCAAAGGTTTCATGACCAAGTTTCACTTCGTATGGGCCAGAGCTTGTCGTGCCATCGAGGTAAGGCTTGATGATGTCAAACACACCCCATGTCGAGAAACACTTGAGTGCCAATACCAGCTTCACACCTGAAATCTCTTTCAGCTGCTTAGCTTTCTCTAAGTTCGCAATCAACTTGTCTTCGTTGATCATGAAATAAGGCGTTTTTAGTTCGTTGTTTTGCATGTTAATACCTTGCGGCCCTCGAGTTCACGAAGGCACATGATAATCGAACAAAGCCGACGCAACAGCATCGGCTTGTAATTATACGTTCTCGTCAATCATATGACTTTGAATGGAATTCGCAGAGCTTTGCCCTTGTCGCTAGGACATCGCGCGGAGTTTACGTACGTAAATGAGCACGATGGACAACGCGACGAGGGCAAAGAGCCAGAATTACTTCAAAGTATGGATTAGAGGTAGACCTTGACCTGATTCTAGCTCTTGAACGTGCCAATCTAGACCGATTTCTGGCATCGTTGCTAGGAACGGGTCTGGGTTTAGCTGTTCCATGTTAAACACACCTTTATCAGCCCATTCGCCACGGAAGAACTGAAGTGCAGCCGTAATAGCTGGAACACCTGTTGTGTAAGAGATCGCTTGGTGCTCTACGTCTTCGTAAGCCACTTCGTGGTCTGCGTTATTGTAGATGAATACGCTGCGCTCTTTACCGTCTTTCTTACCTTGAACCCAAGTACCGATACACGTTAAACCCGTGTAACCCGGAGCTAGAGATGTTGGATCTGGTAGTAGTGCTTTAAGAACATGCAGAGGCTGAACCACAGTGCCGTCATGTAGCGTTAGTGGATCTGGGCTAAGAAGACCGATATCACGCATGCAGTTGAAGTAGTTCAGGTATGCATCACCAAAGCCCATCCAGAATTCGATACGCTTAGCTGGGATGAACTCTTTCATTGAACGAACTTCATCGTGCGCCATTGAGTAAACTTTGTGAGAGCCACAGTTCGGGAATTCAAACTCAAGCATACGAGAGTGACAAGGTACTTGTTTCCACTCTTCATTTTCCCAGTAGAAAGAGTCACCTTGGATCTCAAGCATGTTGGTTTCTGGGTCAAAGTTTGTCGCAAACTTCTTGCCGTGGTCGCCAGCATTCACATCCATTACATCAATCGAGTCAATCTCATCAAACAAGTGCTTAACCGCGTACGCAGCAAAGATTGATACCACACCAGGATCGAAACCAGCGCCTAGAATACCTGTGATGCCTGCTTCTGCGAACTTCT
Source organism: Vibrio sp. Evd11 (assembly GCF_900382755.1). Lineage (NCBI taxonomy): Bacteria > Pseudomonadati > Pseudomonadota > Gammaproteobacteria > Vibrionales > Vibrionaceae > Vibrio > Vibrio sp. Evd11. The sequence continues at coordinate 58,347 of NZ_OSDX01000011.1, read as the reverse complement.
CTCGGTAGCCCCACTGCCAATCGTAAGCTTGTGGTACTTGCTGGCCCTCAGAACATAGGTCAACCGCTACCGATGTATCTAGGTAAGAGACTTTAGATTGGTAACACGCTTCCATGATCGCCATGTTTACCCAAGGAGGACCAGCGTTGATAACAAGATCCGGCTGAACTTCTTTAATCAAAGCAACAAGCGCATCAACATCATCAGCGTCTACTGAACGTGCTTCTAGTTTCTTAGTTGAATCTTTAAGGTTGTTTTTGCCTTTGATAGATTCGATGATTTTTTCACACTTCGCGATTGTGCGAGAAGCGATAGTGATATCACCCAGTACTTCGTTATTTTGTGCTGCTTTGTGTGCAACAACCCAACCAACGCCGCCTGCACCAATTTGTAGAATAGCCATAGTTTTAATTACCCTTGTTGTTCTGCTAGCTCAATAGCTAAAGTTTGAATTTTGTTAATTAGAGATTTGAAATCTGATGTCTTTAAACACGGGTTTAAGATAGTAAATTTAAGTGCGCTTTTGCCATCCACAACCGTTTCACCAAGCACCGCAATACCACGGGTCAGGGCTTCCAGTCTTAGCGCTTGATTCAGTTTGTCTAAATCTAGCCCACCGTTTTCTGACGGCTTAGATCGGAACAATACTGTTGATAGTGACGGCTCCGCGAGTAGCTCTAAATCCGCTTGATTTTGAATCAGGTCTGCCACTTCTAGCGTTTGCTCAAGAAGATGGTCGTACATATCACCGAGTTGCTTTGGACCGACACTTTGCATCGTCATGAAGACTTTCAGTGCATCAAAGCGCTTGGTAGTCGCAATAGACTTATCGACTAGATTTGGCAGCTCATCGTGCTCGCGATTCAAGTAGTCTGCGTGATGCAGTAGGTACTTAAAGTTCGCTTTATCTTTCAGCAGCACAGCACCACAGCTGATTGTTTGGAAGAACAATTTGTGGAAATCAACGCTGACAGAGTCCGCTTTCTCGATGCCTTTCAGACGAGCTTTATGGCTACTTAAGATAAGCGCGCCACCGTAAGCACTGTCGACATGGAACCAAAGATCTTGTTGGTTTGCGATGTCAGCAATCGCTTCCAGATCATCAATCGCACCGTGATCGGTTGTACCCGCTGTACCGACAACAGCAAAAGGAATCAACCCTTGAGCTTTCAGCGCCTTCACTTCTGCGTCTAGCAAGTCAGGCTTGATAGTGCCGTTTGCGTTGGTGTCAACACAGCACACCGCGCTCTCGCCTAAACCAAGTAGTGAAGCGGACTTTTGAACCGTGAAGTGAGATTTGTTTGAGCACAAGATACGAAGCTTGCTCGCGTAATCTGGTAAACCCAGCTTTTGGATTGAGTGACCATCGTGTTTATCAGCAATCCAGTCTCTCGCTAGCAATAAGCCCATTAGGTTACTTTGCGTGCCGCCACTAGTGAAAACACCGTCCGCTTGGTCGCCAAGTTGGTACTTGTCACACATCCAATCCACCACTCGCTGCTCAACATAAGTCGCAGCAGACGCTTGGTCCCATGAATCCATTGATTGATTCAACACCGCGATAATCGATTCCGCTGCTACCGAAGCCATAAGAGGAGGAGTGTGGAGGTGTGCAATACAGTCTGGGTGTTGCACGAAGATGGAGTTTGCAGCGACAAGGTCTGCAGTGCTATCTACAACATCAACCAAAGCGTGTTGATTGTTATCGAGGTCGACAGCTTTGATAGCGGCCTCTAGTACTTTAGGTTCTAGACCTGAGTATGGCGTTTCAACTTGCTCAAAAACCGCTTTCATCGCTTGAGTGGTTTGGTTCATCACGTTAGCGAATTCGTCGCTACCGCCTAAACCTGTCTGGATGAAATGCTTGTTCCATTCTTGGTTTGCTTGTTCGCTTGAAGCTGGGTCTTTTTGTAAACCACCACCTGCTGCGATGATCGCTTCTTCCATGACGCGCAATGCAAAATCAATCTGCTCAAAAGAGATAATCATCGGTGGTAGGAAGCGAATCACAGAACCATCACGACCGCCCTTCTCGACCATCAAACCACGCTCTAGTGCTGCGCGTTGAATCGCTAGGGTGAGTTCACCGTCTGATTTCGGTTCACCAAATTTGTTAAGTTCGCCGCTTGGTTGCTTGATCTCAGCGCCAAGCATTAGACCTTTACCACGAACTTCAGCAATACAGTTAACGCGAGATTGAATCTTCTCAAGCCCATGACGTAAGTATTGGCCTGCGATGTTCGCGTGCTCAACCAACCCATCACGTTCGATGATTTCCAACGCCTTAGCGCCAGACACCATTGCTAATTGGTTACCACGGAAAGTACCAGTGTGCTCACCCGCTTTCCATGTATCAATGCTCTTATCGAATACAAGCAGCGACATAGGCAGTCCGCCACCAATCGCTTTAGACAAACATAAGATATCAGGGTTAACGCCTGACTCTTCAAACGCGAATCGATGACCTGTTTTGCCGACACCACACTGGATTTCATCAAAAATCAGTAGGATTCCGTGTTCATTACAGATGCGTCGTAAACCTTGTAGCCAAGACGCCGGAGCCGGAATCACACCGCCCTCTCCTTGCACAGGCTCAACGATCATCGCAGCCGGCTTCATGATGCCAGACTCGTCGTCGTTCAACATACGTTCGATATAACGAATGCTCGCGTTAGCCCCCGCTTCACCACCAATGCCAAACGGGCAACGAAGGTTGTATGGGAAAGGCATGAAATGTACGTCAGACATCAAACCGCTACGACGTTCTTTAGTACCTAGGTTACCCATCATACCCATGGTGCCGTTAGTCATGCCATGGTAAGCACCACGGAACGCAAACATGGTGTTACGACCTGTGGTTTGCTTAGCGAGCTTGATCGCCGCTTCCACAGCATCAGCACCAGATGGGCCACAGAATTGAAGAACTGAGTTATTTGAAAAGTCTTGAGGGAGAAAAGCTTTAACTCGCTTGATAAACGTCTCTTTTGCTTGAGTCGTGATATCAAGTGTTTGGTATGGCAAACCAGAATCGAGCTGGTCTTTAAGTGCTTGGTTAATCTCAGGGTGGTTGTAACCCAAAGAAAGTGTACCTGCACCGGCTAAGCAATCGAGAAACAGTTGGCCACGAGTATCTTCAACTAAAGCGCCACATGCTCGTTTAATAGCAATCGGCAGGCGTCTTGGGTAAGAGCGAACATCCGACTCATGCTGTTCTTGCTCTAGCAAAATAGCGTCAGGTGTTAGGTCGTACGTTCCCTCTAAGATAGGAACCATAGTTGAAAATGAATTTGCGATAGTATTGATATCGACTTCAAAGGCGGTAGTCATAAAAGTCCCCTTGAATGTGTTCATACTCACCTCCATCAGACGCAATTACCCACCAACTCTCGTTAAATTTGGAGAGAGTTCATAGTGAAGCACGCGTATTGTCTAGAAATGAGATATAGCTGTACGCTCGCATAAGTCAAATGACGAATACGAAATTAAGCCGTCTTAAGACAGCGATAAATTGTTAGCGTGAGCTCAAGGTTCAGTAATGCTACTGTTTTGAAGAATTGGACATTTTTGCAGGATCGGGCAGCTATGAGGAGCTGATCCCTTTGGAAATGCAGAGCTGATTAGCAATGTTGTAATTAGTGTGTTCAATGTTGGGTTTCCCATTAACATGGCGAACTGCGCCATAAGTATCCCGTCTATCAGCTAAAGGACTAGCCAATACCTACCCTACGTAATGTCCCAATCAGCAAGAATGGTCACTACGCGTATCCCCCAGAAGCAATCGTTGCTCTTCTTGAACATTGTTCATTCCGAGATTGCGCAGGAAAGTAACATAAAGTGAAATGAACGATCAATAGTTTTTAATAATAGCCTGATAAATAGCAGTGGTGGCTAAGCAATTGCTGAAAATATTGTCAGCAATATCGTTTAAGAAAGAGATCTCCGGTTCATTCGTTCCTCATGCCCGAGGATGACGACACAGGTATATAGGCGGTGTTAGTGATGGCTTGAGGCTGTGCCGCCTTTACATCATTCCCAGGTACGAGGAACGAGTTCATAGGGGATCTCGCTTTTAAAAACTAACTGTTCTAAACGAACTTAATTGCGAAATTTTGAAATAAAAATAGAAGTGAATTTTGAGTGTGGATTCAAACAACAAAAGTACAGATATGGAAACGCTGAACGCCAGAAACCAAAAAGCCCGAACATTTCTGTTCGGGCTTTTTAATTTGGAGCGATACATCGGGTTCGAACCGATGACCTCAACCTTGGCAAGGTTGCGCTCTACCAACTGAGCTAGTATCGCATTTGCTTTATCAAGATAAAGACTTTAATAGATGGTGCCCCGGGCCGGACTTGAACCGGCACAGCGCGAACGCCGAGGGATTTTAAATCCCTTGTGTCTACCAATTCCACCACCAGGGCACGCAATTCTTTATTGCGATGCCGATTACTGAAAAGTAAAACACCATCTTAATGCTGACGCCAATCAACATTACAAAATTTGGAGCGATACATCGGGTTCGAACCGATGACCTCAACCTTGGCAAGGTTGCGCTCTACCAACTGAGCTAGTATCGCATTTTCATTCATATTCTTTCTAGAAGAAAGAGAGAATGGAGGCGCCTCCCGGAGTCGAACCGAGGTCCACGGATTTGCAATCCGCTGCATAGCCACTCTGCCAAGGCGCCTTAGTAACTCCAAGCGAATCGCTTATTGCCATCCTCTTGGGTACGGCATGCATTCTACGGATTCAGACGATTGAGTCAATATTATTTTTGTATTTTTAATTCGTTTGAATAGATTTCATACGAAACAGGCCAAATAGCTGACTTTATGTTCAAAACACACTGTGAGCGGGTTATTCAAAGGAGATCTATATCACATTAGATATCCGCTATTTGTGGCTTAACCTTAGGTTAAAGATCAAAAAAGCGAGCCTCAGCTCGCTTCTTCATCAATGATGTTTTTCGTCTAACAAATCGTCTTTAGCGGCCATCAAGTATTGCGCCATTGACCAGTAAGTAAGAACGGTTGCGACATAGAGTGCAATGTATCCTACCCAAACCATCCAGTCGTCATAGCGCCAGATAAGCACCCAAAGGGCGAACATCTGAGAAACGGTTTTGACTTTACCAACCCAAGATACCGCAACACTTGCACGTTTACCGATTTCAGCCATCCATTCACGAAGTGCTGAAATGATGATCTCACGAGCAATCATGGTCACCGCTGGAATCGTCACCCAGATTGAGTGGTAATGCTCAGTAATCAGGATAAGTGCCGTAGCAACCAACACTTTGTCAGCCACTGGGTCAATGAATGCGCCAAAACGAGACGTTTGCCCTAACTTGCGAGCCAGCATACCATCTAGCCAATCAGTAAAGCCTGCCACCCAAAACACCATCGCAGCAGCAAAAGGAGCCCATTGATAAGGTAGATAAAAAACGACAACGAATACTGGGATCAAAAATAGTCTCAGTAAGGACAAAATGTTAGGTATATTCAAACGCATATTATTGGGCTCTTATTAATTGCGCTTTAATGGTGCGGGATTTTTACTATTGTTTCAATGCTTGATAAATGTTTTCTGCCAAAGAATGACTAATGCCCGGCACTTTGGCTATTTCTTCGACAGTTGCACGCTTAAGTTCTTGTAAGCCACCCATATATTTCAGCAACGCTTGACGACGTTTAGGCCCTACCCCTTCAATTCCTTCCAAAGCACTGGTTCTACGTGTTTTGCCACGTTTAGCTCTATGCCCTGCAATCGCATGATTATGGCTTTCATCACGGATGTGCTGGATAAGGTGTAGTGCTGGCGCATCACTGGGTAAATTGAACTCTTCCCCTTCTAGGGTCACTAGAGTCTCTAAACCAGGTTTACGAGTCACGCCTTTCGCAATACCCATCATTCTTGGTCTAAACGGCCAATCCCCCCAATATTGAGAAATGATCTCATGAGCGCGGTTTAGTTGACCTTTGCCACCATCGATAAAGATAATGTCTGGGATCTTGTCGACATCGAGTTGCTTCGAATAACGCCTCTCAAGCGCCTGAGCCATCGCAGCGTAGTCATCACCACCAGTAATGCCGGTGATGTTGTAACGACGGTACTCCGGTTTAACCGGGCCTTCTTGATTAAATACCACACAAGAAGCGATCGTACTTTCACCCATGGTATGACTGATATCGAAACATTCCATTCGCTTGATAGCATCCATCGACAGCACTTCTTGAAGCTCTTTGAAGCGCTGATTAATCGTCATCTTGTGATTAATCTTGGTAGTAATAGCCGTCAATGCATTGGTATTCGACAACTTAAGGTAACGACCTCGAGTCCCTGAAGGGTTGGTATTGAAGTGGATCTTACGACCCGCAACTTCACACAAAGCTTCTTGAATCGGTGTGACATCTTCCATCAAATCGGCATTGAGAATCAGACGAGTTGGGATGGTTCTCGCTTCATTATGCGCAAGATAGTATTGGCTTAGAAAACTCGAAAAGACCTCTTCTCGCACCGTATTGTTTGGAATTTTAGGGAAATGGCTTCTACTGCCTAAAACCTTGCCTTGGCGAATCATCAAGATATGAATACACGCTACGCCATTCTCTTGAGCAAAGCCCAACACGTCCATATCTTCCATTGAATCGTCAGATACATACTGTTGTTCTTGCACGCGTCGAATCGCTTGGATTTGATCACGGAAAGCGGCAGCTTGTTCAAAGCGAAGCTCTCGACTTGCCTTGTCCATCTTGTCGATGAGCGTTTCAAGTACGAGCTTATCCTTCCCTTGAAGGAACAAACGAACGTAGTCGATAAGCTCGCTGTACTCTTCATCAGAGATAATAGAGCTAACACAAGGCGCAGCACAACGACCAATCTGGTACATCAAACACGGGCGTGTTCTGTTCGCATAAACCGTGTCTTCACACTGGCGAGCAGGAAAAATCTTTTGGATGAGGTGTAGCGTCTCACGTACAGCGCCGGAATCAGGGTAAGGACCAAAGTATTCGCCCTTTTTCTTCTTAGCACCACGATGCATCGACAAACGAGGATGCTTGTGACCGCTAATAAAAATATAAGGGTACGACTTATCATCACGCAGAAGTACGTTGTATTTCGGTAAGTACTGCTTGATGTAGTTATGCTCAAGGATAAGAGCTTCTGTTTCCGTGTGCGTTACAGTGACATCGATTTTGTCGATATTGCTGACTAAAGCGCGTGTTTTTTCACTGTCGACTTTTTTACGGAAATAACTGGAAAGGCGTTTTTTGAGGTTCTTAGCTTTACCGACGTAGATAACAACAGCCTCGGCGTTATACATCCGATAAACGCCGGGCTGTTCTGTTACTGTCTTAAGGAATGAGACTGAGTCAAACAAGTTGGTCACTATAAGATCTCAGAGTTAAAGGGTCTCAGTATCTAACATTCCATGTCTAATCGCTAAATGCGTAAGCTCTACATCACCGCTGATGTCGAGTTTACTGAACAGTCGGTAGCGGTAGCTGTTAACTGTTTTAGGACTTAGATTGAGTTGTTCTGAAATATCCGTCACTTTCTGACCTTTGGTAATCATCATCATGATTTGAAGTTCACGTTCAGATAGATCAGCGAATGGATTCTCAGACGCAGGCGAGAATTGGCTTAAAGCCATCTGCTGCGCAATTTCTGGTGAAATGTATCGTTGGCCACTATTAACCACTCGAATAGCATTTACCATCTCGTCCGGACCTGCACCTTTAGTAAGGTAACCTGCAGCTCCAGCTTGCATCACTTTAGTTGGAAACGGATTTTCCGTATGAACAGTTAAAACGATGATTTTAACATCAGGGTTGAAACGCAAGATTTTCTTGGTTGCTTCTAAGCCACCAATACCAGGCATATTCATATCCATCAAAATAACGTCAGTATTATTAGTACGACACCATTTTGCAGCATCTTCACCGCTTTCAGCTTCCCCTGCTACGTTCATCCCACGGACGTCTTCAATAATACGTCGTATCCCTGTGCGAACCAGCTCGTGATCATCTACAAGGAAAACATTTATCAAACTTGTATCTCCACACTATTAATTGGCTCTGCAACCACTGTGTCGTTTCATCTATTTGAAACAATTAAACAAAGGAACAACGGGTCGCAGCATTGTGTATATCTTAACTCAATTACTAAATAAAATCTCTGTTGAATATGTGTCGAAACACTAACTTTAGCAAGTACTTATTTATAAATAAGCCAACTAAAACAACAAGCTTTAGGTAAAAATCAACTAGTTAAAACAACACCCAATAAAATTACACAAGATAAAGAGATTTTCAATACCATTGAATCTCGATTCATTACAATTTCACTCTTTTGCTTATTAAGTCCCGTTATTCTTCTCCAATTCTCAAAATATAGAGACTATTTTCGTTTGCTGTTGTGCGTGATGAGGCGCTAGATGGTAGTATTCCGCTCTCCATTTCAATAGGTTACTACATTGGATATTCAGCAAGGCTTTGTACTCACAAGACAAGCGCGAGACTTTTCAGGGCGCACACAAATCGACTTGTGGTTAAGCACCCCTAAAGGCCCTACGCTACTCACTATTCAAAACGAAAAGCCTGTCTTTTTTGTTGCTCAATCTGATATCGAAACGTGCCAATCTATTGCCGATAAAGAGGCCATAGATTGTCAGTTTAAGCCTTTAGAGCTAGCAACATTTGACCAAACCCCTTTAGCCGCTTGTTACACTTCCTTATCGAGAAGCAGCTTCGGGTTAGCTCAAGCCTTTAACGGTGAAGAGATCCAAACCTTTGAAAGTGATATTCGACTGGCCGATCGTTTCTTGATGGAACGCTTTATCAAGGGCAGTATCGAATTCACAGGCACTATCACTCCAAAAAGACAGCATCGCAGAGTATCGAACGCAAAATGCCGAGCTGGCGATTACTTGCCAAACTTGTCTGTGGTTTCGCTTGATATTGAGTGTTCGGAAAAAGGTGTGCTTTATTCCATCGGCCTAGACAGTCCAATGGATAGCCGAGTGATAATGATTGGCGATCCACAAGAAGCAGATACCAATATCCAATGGGTTACCAACGAGAAAGCGCTGCTTGAAGCTATGATTGCGTGGTTCTCCGAGTTTGACCCAGACATCATCATCGGTTGGAATGTCATCGATTTCGACTTTAGGCTGCTGCACAAACGTTCAGAATGGAACGAAGTGAAACTCAGTATTGGTCGCGACAATCAACCGAGTTTCTTTCGCAGCTCCGCACAAAATCAGCAGGGCTTCATTACCATTCCTGGTCGCGTGGTTTTAGATGGTATCGATATGCTTAAAACAGCAACCTACCATTTCCGTTCTTGGTCTCTTGAGTCCGTCTCACAAGAGTTACTGGGCGAAGGCAAAGACATTCATAATGTTCATGACCGCATGGATGAAATCAATCGAATGTTTAAGTTCGATAAGCCTTCGCTTGCCAAGTACAACCTTCAAGACTGTGTGCTAGTAAACCGAATCTTCGAACACACTCACCTACTCGATTTTGCTATTGAACGTTCTCGCTTAACTGGTGTTGAACTTGATCGCGTTGGCGGCTCTGTCGCGGCTTTTACTAACTTATACATGCCTCAGATACACCGAGCGGGTTACGTCGCGCCTAATTTAGAACCCGAGAACTGGATCGCAAGCCCCGGTGGTTATGTGATGGATTCGATTCCCAACTTGTATGACTCGGTTTTGGTGCTCGATTTTAAGAGCCTTTACCCATCGATCATTCGCTCTTTCTTGATTGATCCTATGGGGTTAATTGAAGGGCTAAAGCTAGAGTTAGGCTCTGAAGAAGACCAAGCGGTGGCTGGATTTCGTGGCGGTCAATTCCACCGCTCTAAGCACTTTCTACCAGAGATGATCGAAAATCTCTGGGCAGCGCGTGATGTCGCAAAGAAAAACAACGAGAAAGCTTTTTCTCAGGCGATTAAGATCATCATGAACTCTTTCTATGGCGTTCTAGGTTCTTCTGGTTGTCGTTTCTTTGATACTCGATTGGCATCCTCTATCACCATGCGTGGTCATGAGATCATGAAGCAAACCAAGGTTCTGATCGAAGATAAAGGGTATCAAGTGATCTACGGGGATACCGATTCAACTTTCGTGTCTCTAAATGGCAGTTTTGAGCAAGAACAAGCAGACGAGATTGGTCACTCCCTTGTTGCTTACATCAACGACTGGTGGACGAAGCACTTAAAAGAAACCTACAACCTAACCTCAATACTCGAACTGGAATACGAAACTCACTATCGCAAGTTTCTAATGCCAACCATTCGAGGCTCTGAGACAGGATCGAAGAAACGCTATGCAGGCTTGATCAATCAAGGCGACCAAGAGAAGATCATCTTTAAAGGGCTTGAAAGTGCACGAACCGATTGGACGCCCCTCGCACAACAGTTCCAACAAACCTTGTATGAGATGGTCTTTCACGACCAAGATCCAAGTGATTATGTTAGACAGTTTGTCGATGAAACATCCGCAGGCAAACACGATGACCTACTGGTTTATCAAAAGCGCTTGCGCCGTAAGTTGCATGAATACCAGAAGAACATTCCGCCACAGGTTCGCGCTGCTAGATTAGCCGATGAGATCAATGCTCAGCTCGGTCGCCCGCTTCAATACCAAAACAAAGGGCGTATTGAATATTTGATTACGCTGAGTGGCCCAGAGCCCAAGGAGTATTTGAAAAGCGGTATCGATTATCAACATTACATCGACAAGCAGATTAAACCGGTCGCAGAAGCGATCCTGCCATTTATAGGGTTGGATTTTGAAAGAGTCAGCGGGCAGCAGCTAGGTCTGTTCTAGATTGAATCCTCTTTTCGAAGCGACATTAGACTCGAGATATCTATTAAAACTCGAGCCAGACATAAAAACGAAAAAAGCAGAGGAGTGCTGTGTTACTCAGCCCGCTCTGCTTTTTAGTATTCATTGGGAGGTTACGAATCTCTACCCGATTCGAAACTCAGTTTTTTGATACTGCTTAACCAGCCATTCACCAAAGCCATCAAGAACCCCTATCACCGAACGTTTGGGAATCGCTCGCCCAGACAGTAAAATACCCAACCGTTGAATCTCAACTTCTTTCTCTGGATGATATCTCAAGAACTGTTGACCACACTCCATAGGTGCATCGAACCAATTCTTGTCTCGGTACATAACCAAAGAATAACTGGCTCGCAAAAGCTTCTTGGCAATAATCACCTGCGCGGCGACTTGTTGCTCAGGCGTTGTTGCTCGGGCAATCTTATTACGATAAACCGCTAACCAATTTTCCGCGTCCATATTCCAATGCTTAGCAATTTCCCAACTCGTTTCGAAATCACCATAGCAATCAGATAAGTCTTCACCATGCACACACACAGCTAAATGCTTGAGCATGAAGCCCCACGTAAAGATATTGTCGAAATCAACTATCTCGCTCACCACGGTGGTTTTGATCGCCACTTGAGTGACCTGAGGGAAGCTCTTTTGGAAGCGCCATTTGATAGTATTCAACAGCGTGGTTCGTTGATCTGGGAAAGAACGATGGGTAACCACAACCACATCTAGATTCGAGCGACCGACAACGGCTTGTTTGCGTGCCACACTGCCATAAACATAGACACTGTGCAGATTAGAACCTAACCCACCTTTTAGAAAGGTAATCAGATCGTTAACCACAGGTTGAAATTCAGGTTGAAATGGCTGTGTTGGGTCAATAACAGGTAGCTGCATAGGTCGTTTCGGTAAATAAAATAATGATTTAACTGTCTCTCTATGATCGCTTAGGTGACTTTATGATTCAAGCTATTCCTATTTATAGCGTCTACGAGATATAATCACCGGATAGACCCAATAAGGACAAACACAAAATGCCTAGAGCAAGTGAGATTAAAAAAGGTTTTGCGATCAATGTTGATGGCAAAACAGTACTCGTTAAAGATATCGAAGTAACAACACCAGGTGGCCGTGGCGGTCAAAAGATTTACCGCTTCCGTGGTCACGATGTAGCAACTGGTGTTAAAACAGAAGTTCGTCACAAGGCTGACGAAATCGTTGAAACTATCGACGTAACTAAGCGTGCAGTGATGTTCTCTTACGTTGATGGCAACGAGTACATCTTCATGGATAACGAAGATTACACACAATTCATCTTCAACGGTGAAATGATCGAAGACGAACTGCTGTTCATCAACGAAGATACGCAAGGTATGTACGCGATTCTTATCGACGGTACTGCGGCGACTCTTGAGCTACCAACTTCAGTTGAGCTAGTAATCGAAGAAACAGACCCTTCAATCAAAGGTGCTTCTGCTTCAGCTCGTACTAAACCAGCTCGTCTTTCTACAGGCCTTACTGTTCAAGTTCCTGAGTACATTGCAACTGGCGACAAAGTTGTTGTGAACACAGCTGAACGTAAATACATGAACCGCGCAAGCTAAGATACTGATTATGACCGAAGCTAACAACCTAATGTCTTACGACGACGCAATTGACACTGCATACGACATCTTTCTAGAGATGGCTGCTGATAATCTTGAACCTGCAGACGTGATCTTATTCACAGCTCAGTTTGAAGATCGTGGCGCTGCAGAACTTGTTGAAACTGGTGACGATTGGGTTGAACATGTTGGCTTTGAAGTCGACAAAGAGATCTACGCTGAAGTACGCATTGGTCTTGTAAATGAAGCTGATGATGTCTTAGATGACGTTTTCGCTCGTCTGCTGATCAGCCGTGACCCTGAACACAAGTTCTGTCACATGTTGTGGAAACGCGACTAGGCTCTTCTTAAACCAGCTCAGAGTACTGAGCTGGTTTTCTTACGACTTCACAGCCTCATCACTTTACCAAACTGCAACTCTACAAAATTATGACCAAAGCAAAGACAGATACCCTATCCAAAGGCTATGCCTGTGTTGGATTAGTAAATCCCAAAACCCCTGAAAATGTTGGCTCAGTAATGCGAGCAGCTGGTTGCTACGGAGCAAACTCTGTATTTTATACTGGCACCCGTTATGACCACGCTCGACAATTTCATACCGACACCAAAGAAAAGCATCTTGAGTTGCCTTTGATTGGTGTTGAAGATCTTAAAGATATTATTCCTGTTGGCTGCGTGCCCATCGCGGTTGATTTGATAGAAGGCGCTAAGCCTCTACCTGATTATAAGCACCCACCTCGTGCTTTTTATATCTTCGGCCCTGAAGATGGGACTCTGAAAAAAGAGATCACGGATTTTTGTCGTGAAACCATCTACGTCCCGACTAATGGCTGCATGAACCTTGCTGCCGCGGTCAATGTTATTTTGTATGACCGCATGGCAAAGGGTGACAACTTCTCGAATCATTTGAAAGTGACCTAATATCAATCGTAGCGAGTCAGCCGAGCTGGCTAAGCACTTCTAGCTAGTTAATCACTTCTAACTAGTTAAGCACTCCCACATGATTTGAACTGCGCCATATTCAAGACATAAAAAAACCTGCTAAGTTAGCAGGTTTTTTTGTATTCGAAACGTTGGATTAAGCTATAGAATCCACGAAATTACTTACGTGATCTTGGCTTAGCCGGTTTAGCCGGGCGTCCGTTGTTCAGTTTAGGCTTTTTGGTAGACTGAGGTTTACCATTGGTCGCTGGAGCACTACGACCTGAATCAGGTGTTGTAGTACCGCGAGTTGCAGGCTTCTTACGCTTAGTCTGGTTGCTACGGCCTTTAGGAGCATTTGCGCGCTCTTCGTGACGCTTAACAGCACGACGAATTTTCTGGCTGCGAGAACGCTCACGCTTACGAGAAGTGTTTGCAGGATCAAGGTCCAACAATGTCTCTTTTTCTGGCTGAAGTTCAACAAGCTCACGCAAGTAGTTTACTTCTTGAAGATCTAGCTCTTTCCAACCGCCACGAGGCAGTTTCTTATCAAGGTAGATATCACCGTAACGTACACGTTTCAGACGGCTTACTGTTGTTTCTTGTGATTCCCAAAGACGACGAACCTCACGGTTACGACCTTCGTTAATTGCTACGTAGAAAGTATGGTTCATACCTTCACCGCCAGCGTAAACCACATCTTCGAAACGAGCCATACCATCTTCAAGTTGAACGCCACGAGTCACGTTCTTAACTTTTTGCTCGGTTACTTCACCAAATACACGTACTAGGTACTCACGCTCAACCTGACGGCTTGGGTGCATTAGGCGGTTAGCTAGTTCACCATCGGTTGTGAACAACAGTAGGCCTGATGTGTTTGCATCAAGACGACCAACTGAAATCCAACGAGAACCACGGATCTTAGGTAGACGATCGAAAACAGTACGGCGACCTTCAGGATCGTGACGAGTACAAAGCTCACCTTCAGGTTTGTAGTAAGCAAGTACACGACAAACCACTTCTTCAGAGGCTTTGCCTGTAATTGTGTGGCCATCGATACGGATCACTGAGTTCTCGTCTTCAAGACGCTCACCCAATTTCGCAACTTGACCGTTAACACTTACACGACCAGATTTGATTAAACCTTCTAGTTCACGACGAGAACCGTGACCAGCTCGCGCTAAAACCTTCTGTAATTTTTCGCTCATTTACTCTTTTCTACCTAATTGTCGTCTTCACAGACGTCGAATGAATTTTTCGCGACCAAATCGCGGTCGCGTATTATCGCAAATAACCTGCCAAAAAGCACTTGTTATTTACTCTGGCAGGTTTGCTGTTTCGTTACAGACTGTTAATCAGTAACGCTATTATTCAAACGGCGCTGGATCACCGGCACCACGGCGTAAAACAACGGCGTCATCGTCACTGAAGTCAATAACCGTGGTTGGTTGTTCACCTAAGTAGCCGCCATTCAGAATGACATCAACCGCATGCTCTAGGCTGTCACGAATTTCTTCAGGATCCGATTCAGTTGTCTCGTTACCCGGAAGAATCAGAGACGTCGACATCAATGGCTCGCCCATTGCTTCTAGAAGGTCTAGGGCAATTTTGTTGTCCGGTACACGAATACCGATCGTTTTACGCTTAGCGTTCATCAAACGCTTTGGCACTTCTTTTGTTGCTTTGAAAATAAACGTGTAAGCACCTGGCGTGTGCGCCTTAAGCAGACGGAAAGCCACGTTATCTACTCGTGCATACAGTGACAACTCAGAAAGATCACGGCATAACAAAGTGAAATTGTGCTTATCATCGATTCGACGAATTTTACAGATGCGTTCGAGTGCTTGTTTATTTTCAAGCTGACAACCCAGTGCATAACCTGAATCTGTTGGATAAACCACAACGCCGCCATTGCGAATAATCGCAACCGCTTGAGTAATTAAGCGCGCTTGTGGGTTATCTGGGTGTACATAAAAAAACTGGCTCATTGTTGATCCTCGTTATCGAATCTCTCGACTCTATCATCAGAAGGAGCTGGTTCACCTAAAGACTATTCAGATGGTGAAACCGTTTGAAACTCCCAATCTTTCCATACTTCTTCGACCCCAGAAGGTAGCCAGAGATTACGTCCAAGTTCCATCCATGGGGATGGGTAATGGAAGTCGCTGCCTTGGGAGGCTAATAGTTTGTATTGTATAGCATAATCCGCAAGTGTGCGTCTTTCTTGTTGCGCTTGCTGAGGTTGAGCCACTTCCATAGCGTCACCATTTGCTTCAACAAATGCAGCGAGAAGGCGTTTAACCCACTTGGCGGTAAGGCCGTATCGCGCAGGGTGAGCTAATACCGCTTGACCGCCAGCCGCATGAATAGCCGTGACAGCATCACTCATTGAGCACCATGTGGGCGGTACATAACCTGGATTGTTGCGCGTAAGAAACTTTTTAAACACCTGCTGCATGGTTTTCGCGTAGCCATTGTCGACTAACCATTTCGCAAAGTGTGCTCGAGTAATTGGTGCATCACCTGCAATCAACTTAACCTCTTCTAACACACCTTCACGAGTCGCTTTTTCAAGACGTTGCGCAATCATCTCTGCACGTCCGACACGGTGTTGCTTCTGTTGTTCAATTAACGCTTTCAATTCTGGTGATTCAGGATCGACGTTTAACCCAACAATATGGATATCTTTGTTTTGCCAAACGGTTGAGATCTCGATGCCGTTAATCAACTGAATAGGAAGATTGTTATCAGCAATATAGCTGCGTGCTTCTTCAAGCCCATCAGTCGTATCATGATCTGTAATCGCTAACGCTTCGATGTTAAAGCCTAGCGCTCGGTCAATCAGTTCAGGTGGAGTAAGTCGGCCATCTGAGGCTGTTGTATGACTATGTAGATCAATTCTCATATATTCTTTTTCATTGTTTTCAATTTTTATCGTTATATTTGTGTCAACGCACTTGACCTGCAAGCACAAAACTAGTTAACTAGTACACAAATACGAAGTATCACATTTGATAGGTTCACTATGTTACAAGAATTTAACCAAAACCATAAAGATAAAGTTTTAGAACTTTCTTCAGTAGAAGCAAGTTCAGAGCTTAATTGGTGGCGCACTTGGACAAGTTCTTGGTGGGCCAACGTGTACTTCTAATTAAACAGTTTGTTTATAAAAAAGTTATCACTAAGCCCGCTTTCATAGCGGGCTTTTTAATTTGTCGAACATCTCACATTCAACTGACTAACAAATCAACGAATTGACCATATTCTAGATTGGGTGAAAGGTATCTTTATGCGACTATGTACGGCAGGAAATTTAAAGAATCATAAAGGAGGTCTTGTGAACAAGGCCATTGAAATCAAAAAGCTGGGAACCATTGAGGTCATCAATTCTTCCGTTCCTTACTCGCAAGATCCAACCAGCGTTTTTCATACTTTGTGTGAAAACAAAACAGACAGTCTGTTGTTGGAATCTGCTGAGATTGAATCTAAACAGAACCTGACAAGCCTACTCCTTATCGACTCTGCTGTTCGCATCGTATGTCGCGGACATGAAGTAACCTTTCAAGCATTGACTGAAAACGGTCAAGCGCTTATCGAACATCTTACTAAAAACGTTAAAGCAGAAATTAAATCTGACCTTACGGATAACGTTTTGACGCTGACTTTTGTCGAACCAAGCAACGAATTAGACGAAGATTCACGTTTAAGAGAAGCGTCTTCATTCGATGCACTGCGTTTGGTTCAACACAGCTTTGAGCAAGACGCGGATAACAAGCACGCGTTATTCATGGCTGGCCTATTCGCTTACGACATCGTGGCGAACTTTGAACCGCTAGGCGATGCTGAAGCGACCAACAATTGTCCTGACTTTGTTTTCTACGTTGCCGAGACACTATTACGTTTCGACCACCAAGAAAACGAAGGCCTACTTCACGCGAGCTTGTTTGCTCAAGATGAAAGCATCAAAGCGCAATTAACAGAGCGCCTAGCCGACATTCAAACACAGTGTCAGTCATTGAAAGCCATCACAGAAGTTACGCCACTAGACAATGTTGACGCTGTACCAAGCGTTTCAGATGAAGACTTCTGCCAAACGGTTCGTGATTTAAAAGAGTACGTCGTTAAAGGCGATGTATTCCAAGTGGTACCTTCACGTCGCTTTACGCTACCTTGCCCTGCTCCACTGGCGGCTTACAAAGAACTCAAGCAAAGTAATCCAAGCCCTTACATGTTCTACATGCAAGATGAGCTGTTTACTCTGTTTGGTGCTTCTCCAGAAAGTGCACTGAAGTACGAGACAGAAACCAACCAAATCGAAATTTACCCAATTGCAGGTACTCGTCGTCGCGGTAAACGCCCAGACGGTCAAATCGATTTCGACCTAGATAGCCGTATCGAACTTGAACTGCGTACCGACAAGAAAGAAAACGCTGAGCACATGATGCTAGTCGACCTAGCTCGTAACGATGTGGCGCGTATTGCAGAAGCTGGCACTCGCCACGTAGCAGACCTACTGAAAGTTGATCGCTACAGTCATGTAATGCACTTGGTTTCTCGTGTTGTTGGTCAGCTACGTGAAGACTTAGATGCCCTGCACGCTTACCAAGCTTGTATGAACATGGGTACGCTAACGGGTGCACCAAAAATCCGCGCAATGCAGCTTATCCGTGACGTAGAAAAAACACGTCGTGGTAGCTACGGTGGCGCAGTCGGTTACCTAACTGGTGAAGGCACGTTAGATACTTGTATCGTAATTCGCTCTGCTTACGTTGAAGATGGTGTAGCACAAGTACAAGCGGGCGCGGGTGTGGTGTTCGACTCTGACCCACAAGCAGAAGCAGATGAAACTCGCGGCAAAGCTCAAGCGGTCATCTCTGCGATTCAAGCAGCTCATACTAAAAACCTAACAAGTAATAAGGAGTCGTAATCATGGCTGATATTGTATTCATCGATAACTTCGACTCGTTCACTTACAACCTTGTAGACCAATTTCGTTCATTAGGTCACAGCGTGAAAATTTACCGTAACAACATTCCGGCAAAGGTTATTGAAGCGGCGATCAACGAGCTAGACAACCCTGTTGCACTGCTTTCACCAGGCCCTGGCGCTCCAGCAGATGCGGGCTGTATGCCTGAGCTGATTCAGCTTCTAAAAGGTAAAGTACCAATGATTGGTATTTGCTTAGGCCACCAAGCGATTGTTGAAGCCTACGGCGGCACCGTTTCAGGCGCTGGCGAAATCATTCATGGTAAGGTGTCGATGATGGAACACCAAAACCATGCGACTTACCAAGGCTTACCTTCGCCATTGGCTATCGCTCGCTACCACTCTTTGGTTGCAACGCATGTATCCGATAGCCTAACGGTGACCGCTGAAGTCGATGATTTGGTAATGTCTGTGGTCCAAGAACAAGACAAGGTGTGTGGATTCCAATTCCACCCTGAATCAATTATGACAACCTACGGTGCAACGCTTCTAGCAAATGCTATCGAATGGGCTCTTGAGAAACCTATTCATTTAGAGAAAAGCTCTCCCCTTGAGAAGACAGGAAAATAGGACGAAATCATGGAACAGATTAATAAGCTTTACGAACAGCAGTCTCTTACTCAAGAAGAAAGCCAACAGTTATTTGATGTGATCATCAAGGGCGAACTAGACCCAATCTTGATGGCTTCTGCTCTGACTGCATTGAAAATCAAAGGCGAAACGCCTGATGAGATCGCTGGCGCGGCGAAAGCACTGCTTGCGAATGCAAACCCGTTCCCACGTCCTGATTACGATTTTGCAGACATCGTAGGTACAGGTGGCGACGGTCATAACACCATTAATATTTCGACGACTTCAGCATTCGTTGCTGCAGCATGTGGTTTAAAAGTCGCGAAACATGGTAACCGCAGTGTATCGAGCAAATCAGGCTCTTCTGACTTACTGGACTCGTTCGGCATCAACCTGGCGATGACCGCGGAAGATACACGTACGGCTGTCGATGAGCTTGGCGTAGCATTCCTATTTGCTCCGCAATACCACGGTGGTGTGCGTCACGCGATGCCTGTTCGTCAAACTATGAAAACACGTACTATCTTCAACATCCTTGGCCCACTGATTAACCCTGCTCGCCCTAACATCGAGCTAATGGGTGTTTACAGCAAAGAGCTAGTACGCCCTATCGCGGAAACCATGCTGCAAATGGGCATGAAGCGTGCTGCCGTTGTGCACGGTAGCGGCCTTGATGAAGTGGCTATTCATGGCGAAACCATCGTTGCTGAAATCAAAGACGGCGCAATTCACGAATACACAGTGACACCGGCAGACTTTGGTTTGAACACTCACCCTCTTGAAGCAATCAAGGGCGGCGAGCCAGAAGAAAACAAAGCCATCACAACAGATATCCTAACGGGTAAAGGCACTGAAGCCCAAGTTGGCGCAGTAGCCGTGAACGTTGCTCTATTGATGCGTCTATTTGGTCACGAAGATCTAAAAGCCAACGCACAGCAAGCGATTGACGCAATGAACTCTGGCAAAGCGTACGAGCTTGTACAAAAGCTTGCTGCACACGCCTAACGAACGACGAGACAAAGAACATGACACAGACTACCGATAAATTGTCGACCCACGTTTCAGTCAAAGAAGCTGAAATGGCGGAAGTACTAGCAAAAATCGTTCGTGATAAATACCAATGGGTTGAAGCGCGTAAGCAGACTCAACCACTGGACGAGTTTAAAGCATCGTTAACCGCAACAGACCGCAGCTTTTATGATGCACTGAGCGGCGAACAAACGGTTTTCATCACTGAATGTAAGAAGGCCTCTCCGTCAAAAGGTTTAATCCGTGACGAGTTTGATTTGGACTACATTGCATCGGTTTACAACAACCACGCAAACGCGATTTCAGTGCTGACAGACGAGAAATACTTCCAAGGTGACTTTGAGTTTTTACCTAAGGTTCGCAGCATTGCTAAGCAGCCTATCCTGTGTAAAGACTTCATGGTTGATACCTACCAAGTTTACTTAGCTCGTCACTACTCTGCAGATGCTATCTTGTTGATGCTATCGGTATTAGATGATGAAGAGTACCAAGCACTTGCTGAGGTTGCTCACTCGCTCAACATGGGTGTACTAACCGAAGTCAGTAACGAAGAAGAGCTTCACCGCGCAGTCGCTTTAAAAGCAAAAGTGATCGGTATTAATAACCGTAACCTGCGTGACCTTTCGACGGATTTGAACCGTACTAAAGAGTTGGCTCCGCTGGTTCGCGAACTGGCTCCAAACGCAGTCGTGATTTCAGAGTCTGGCATCTACACACATCAACAAGTGCGTGACCTTTCAACATTTGCAGACGGCTTCCTAATCGGCAGCTCTCTTATGGCTGAAAAGAACCTAGAACTTGCGGTGCGCAAAGTGACGCTCGGTGAAAACAAGGTGTGTGGTTTAACTCACTCTGACGATGCCGCGAAGGCTTATCAAGCTGGTGCGGTATTCGGTGGTTTGATTTTCGTTGAAGCGTCTAAGCGTCATGTGGATATCGAAGCGGCTCGTTTAACTATGAGTGGCGCACCGCTGAACTACGTGGGTGTGTTCCAAAGCCACAGCGTAGCAGACGTTACGAAAACGGTATCTGAGCTAGGCCTATTCGCTGTGCAACTGCACGGTGATGAGTCTCAAGCATTTGTCGATGAGTTAAAACAATCACTGCCTGAAAGCGTTGAAATTTGGAAAGCTTACGGTGTGGCTTCTGGTGGTGAAAACGGTGCTAAAAGCGCGCTACCAGAATTACTGAAAAGCAACGTGACTCGTCACCTACTAGATACTAAAGTGGGTTCTCAAACGGGTGGTACTGGCCAAGCGTTCGATTGGAGCCTAATCAACAACCAAAGCGCAATTATGTTAGCGGGTGGCCTAAACCCAGAAAATGCTAACCAAGCGGCTAAGTTGGGCTGCTTAGGATTAGACCTAAACTCTGGCGTTGAATCAGCTCCGGGTAAAAAAGACGCAGACAAACTGCAACGCGCTTTTGCAGCGATTCGTAATTACTAGTCCAAGCTCGGCTCTAGGAATTAGAAAGCAGAAACTAAAAACATATTTGTGGGCTTTGCCTTTTGCGAAGCTCAAACAAGATTAAATGACTTGGTGTGAAGACACTCCAATAGAATTGAAGGAATAACACAATGGCTAAACTCGATGCCTACTTCGGTGAATACGGTGGTCAATACGTACCGCAGATCCTAGTCCCAGCACTAGACCAATTAGAACAAGCATTTATTGATGCACAAGCCGATCCTGAGTTCCGCAGTGAATTCATGACGCTTCTACAAGAGTACGCAGGTCGTCCAACGGCACTAACGCTAACGCGTAACCTGACTAAAGGTACAAAAACCAAACTGTACCTAAAGCGTGAAGATCTACTTCACGGCGGCGCTCACAAGACAAACCAAGTTCTTGGCCAAGCATTGCTAGCAAAACGTATGGGTAAGCAGGAAATCATCGCTGAAACTGGCGCAGGCCAACACGGCGTTGCAACGGCTCTAGCATGTGCTCTACTAGGCCTTAAGTGTCGCGTTTACATGGGTGCAAAAGACGTTGAACGTCAAAGCCCGAACGTGTTCCGTATGAAGCTAATGGGCGCAGAGGTTATCCCTGTTCATTCTGGCTCTTCAACGCTAAAAGACGCATGTAATGAAGCACTACGTGACTGGTCTGCAACTTATGAAGACGCGCACTACCTTCTGGGTACTGCGGCTGGCCCTCACCCATTCCCAACGATTGTTCGTGATTTCCAACGCATGATCGGTGAAGAAACGAAAAACCAAATTCTAGCTCGTGAAGGTCGCCTTCCTGATGCCGTTATCGCTTGTGTTGGCGGTGGTTCAAACGCTATCGGCATGTTCGCTGATTTCATTGAAGAAGAGTCTGTTCGCCTAATCGGTGTAGAGCCTGCTGGTAAAGGTATTGATACTGACCAACACGGCGCGCCGCTTAAACACGGTAAAACCGGTATTTTCTTCGGTATGAAAGCCCCACTGATGCAAGATGAGAACGGCCAAGTAGAAGAGTCTTACTCTGTTTCTGCGGGTCTAGATTTCCCATCAGTTGGTCCTCAACACGCGCACCTAAATGCGATTGGCCGTGCTGAATACGACAACGTGACCGATGATGAAGCGCTAGAAGCGTTCCAATTGATTGCACGTAAAGAAGGTATTATCGCAGCACTAGAGTCATCTCATGCTTTGGCTCATGCAGTTAAAATGGCTCACGACGACCCTGAGAAAGAACAGCTATTAGTCGTTAACTTATCTGGTCGCGGTGACAAAGACATTTTCTCTGTACACGACATTCTTAAAGAGAAAGGAGCATTATAATGGATCGCTATCAATCACTCTTCACTCGCTTAGCTGAAAAGAATCAGGGCGCATTTGTACCATTCGTAACGGTTGGCGATCCTAACCCTGAACAGTCTCTTAAGATCATGGAAACCTTGGTTGAAGCGGGTGCAGATGCACTTGAGCTTGGTATCCCATTCTCAGATCCGCTTGCAGATGGCCCAACAATCCAAGGTGCAAACATTCGTGCTTTAGATTCTAAAGTAACGCCAGATGTGTGTTTTGATCTTATTGGTCAAATTCGCGCTAAATACCCAGAGCTGCCAATCGGCCTACTGATGTACGCGAACTTGGTTTACGCACGTGGTATCGAGAACTTCTACGAACGCTGCGCAAAAGCAGGTATCGATTCAGTATTGATTGCTGATGTACCAACCAATGAAAGCGGCGAGTTTGTTGCTGCAGCGAAGAAGTTTGGAGTTCACCCAATCTTTATTGCTCCGCCAACAGCAAGCGATGAAACACTTCAATCAGTTTCTGAGCTAGGTGGCGGTTACACATACCTGCTTTCTCGCTCAGGCGTAACGGGTGCAGAAACAAAAGCAAACATGCCTGTGACTGCCCTACTTGATCGTTTGAACAAGTTTGATGCGCCACCAGCACTGCTTGGTTTCGGTATCTCTGCTCCTGAACAAGTGAAAGAAGCGATTGTAGCTGGCGCTGCAGGTGCTATCTCTGGCTCAGCGGTTGTGAAAATCATTGAAAACAACGTTGAACAACCAGAAGCAATGCTTAAAGCTCTTGCTGAGTTTGTTACGCCAATGAAAGCGGCTACGCAGAAATAATCGACGGTCACTAAATAGAACCTATGATTCAAAATATTAAAAGGCTCCACAACTGTGGAGCCTTTTTTATAACTCGTCATTCACGCTAACTACTCCTCAGCTTTCATCGCTTTCTTAATCGCTGCCTCATTGAGCGTCGCTTTGATCGGATCGGTTATCTTCTCCACTAGATCGATGGGCATTGGGAAGATGATGGTGGAGGTTCTTTCGTTAGCCACCTCGGTTAACGTTTGCATATATCGCAATTGAATAGCGTTGGGCGCTTGATTCAGCACTTCGGCCGCTTCACGTAATTTAGTCGATGCTTCTAACTCACCCGTCGCATGTATCACCTTGGCTCGACGAGAACGTTCCGCCTCTGCTTGTTTAGCAAGAGCACGCACCATACTGTCATCCAGATCAACATGCTTGATCTCGACATTGGCAATCTTGATCCCCCAGTTATCGGTGTGTTGATCCAGTATCGCTTGTAAGTCTCTATTAAGCTCTTCTCGCTCAGACAACAGCTCGTCCAACTCATGTTGCCCAAGCACCGAACGCAGCGTTGTTTGTGAAAGTTGGCTGGTCGCTTCAAGGTAATTCTCAACGTTGTTGATCGCCATCTTCGGATCCAGCACTCGGAAGTACACCACGGCATTCACCTTAACCGACACGTTATCGCGTGTGATCAAATCTTGTGTTGGAACATCCAACACGATAGTTCGTAGATCCACTCGCACAATTTGTTGGATAAAAGGAATGATGATAATCAAGCCCGGCCCTTTCACACCGTAAAAGCGCCCGAGGAAAAACACCACTGCACGCTCGTACTCGCGCAGCACTCTGAACATGCTGGCTATTAACAAGATAACGAGCACAATGACAATACCTATAGTGTGTATAAACATAACCGCCCCCTAATGGTAACGATGGCTAAGCAATTAATAATTCAATAACGTTTGTACTAGCATTCCACGCTAACAGTCCGCGCTAGCTAGGTTTCGATGATGTCTCATCGGGCAGCGCCTCCACATCCAACAACAACCCAGTCAGTTTGGTCACTCTAATAAGCTGTCCCGCTTGTAATTCACTCGCGCATTTGGCTTGCCAGATCTCACCTTCAACCAATACTCGACCCGCACCGGGGAAGCCGCTTACCACTTTGCCAGTGTCGCCGACAACCGCTTCCATCCCCGTAGTCACCGGCTTGTTTCTCACTCGGACTAACATAGAGATAGTTACAACGATAAAAGCGACAGAGAATAGGCTAATACCGATAATTAACGGCAATGCGATTTGATAACCCGGCACTTCGGTATCCATCAGCATGATCGAGCCCAATGTAAATGCGGCAACGCCACCCAAACCGAAGATACCAAAGCTCGGGCTAAAGGCCTCTGCGACCATTAAGGCAATTCCAAGCAGAATCAACGCAAGGCCTGCATAACTCACCGGCAGCATTTGTAAGGAGTACATCGCCAATAACAGACAGATACCGCCCAATACACCCGGTAAGCCGACGCCAGGGTTATAGAACTCAAGGAGCAAACCATAGATACCGATGAGCATCAGAATGTAAGCGACATTTGGATTTGTGATCACCGAAAGCAGACTAAAGCGCCAGTCTTGTTCTCGCTCGACAAAAGCAACATCACTAAGTTGGACTTCCTGACTGACACCGTTGATGGTGATGACGCGTCCGTTGCTCAGTTCAACCAATTGCTGAAGATCGCTGGCAATAAAATCAATCACGTTAAGAGTCAGTGCATTCTCAGAATCCAAGCTGGCTGCCTCTCTTACCGCTTTTTCTGCCCATTCTTCGTTACGTTTGTGCAGCTTAGCCAAACTGACGATGTAGGCAGCAGCATCATTGATGACTTTCTTCTCCATCGCAGTGGTGGCTTTTACTTGGTCTGAGTTCTCTTGTTTCGTTGCGTCTTGCTCACTGGCAGAAGTGCTGTCGTCTTTATTGGTATCGTCTTGAGGCGACAAAGGATTAGTCGGCGCTTTGCCACCGCCAAGAGACACAGGGGTTGCTGCACCTAGATTAGTTCCGGGCGCCATAGAGGCGATATGGCTGGCAAGTAAAATATAGGTTCCGGCGCTCGCTGCTCGTGAACCCGCAGGCCCAACCCAAGTAGCGACGGGGATCGGTGAGGTGGTGATGGATCGAATAATGTCACGCATCGACGAATCTAACCCGCCAGGCGTGTTCATTTTCAAAATGATGAGTTTTGCTTGCTCATCGTGAGCTTGTTCTATTTCTCTCGTGAGGTAATCACTGGTCGCCGGACCTATCCCCCCGTTCACCTCAATCACCCAGACATCATCGGCCTGAGCGAACGCAGAGCTGAACAACAGAAGAAACGCAAACAAGTACTTTAATATAAAAGTCATAGCCCCTCTCCTTACAACTGAGATGCTAGATAGACGTTTTATTTAAAGCGCAGAGGTAACATCTTGGTAATAAATAGATACCTTAAGCATAGTTCAGGCTAAATTTCACACAACACGTACCTGTGGATTCACCCCAACATAAACGTTCAAAAAACACTCGCAAATGAAATCAAAATGTTAATGGAACGTTTTCAACACCAACGCTTGAAAATCATTCACAAAATCCCCAGTCAAAAAGCTTTTATAAATTCAACAAATAACATCGCTATAAAAAACCAAGGCAAACGATTGCATTGTTGTGCAAAATCAAAAAATGACATTAGACCACTTGTTTTTCAGAGACTTTCACCTCTGCTCATATTGATAAATGTAAAGGATACGTGTAAAACTCGTCGCGAAATATTAATCCAATGGTACATCGTACATTGGTGAGTAGTTCTGGGATTTTTATATTTAGTAGCACAGAGGTTATGGAAGTGTTAAAAGAAAAGAGTTTACTAAGCAACATCGGCATTCAAGTCGTTATTGCAATGATCATCGGTACTGTAGTCGGTGCGATGATGGGTGACAGCGCAACTATGTTCGCTCCACTGGGTGCTATCTTCATCAATTTGATCAAGATGCTGGTTATTCCTCTAGTAGCGGTTGCCCTAATTTCAGGTGCTGCAGGTCTAGGTAATAGCTCATCGGCTGGTAAAGTCGGTGTAACAACACTGGGTTACTTTGCACTAACGTCTGCACTTGCTGTAGCACTAGCGCTTGTCATGGGTGAAGTGTTCGAACCCGGTCGTGGTATCGATGTTTCTGGCGTTGAAAGTATGTTCTCTTCAGAATACGCAGCGAAAGGCGAACTTCCAACGTTCTGGGCAACCATCACAGGCATGATCCCTACCAACGTTTTCCAATCACTGAATGAAGCAAACATTCTGCAAATTCTCGTTTTCTGCTTATTCTTTGGTATTGCGATTTCTAAACAAGCAAAAGAGAAACGTGACCCTATCATCAACGGTGTAAATGCTATCGTTGACGCTATGGTATGGATGATCAACAAAGTTATGATCATTGCACCACTTGGCGTATTCGGCCTAATGGCTGAAGCAGTAGGTACGTTTGGTTTTGGCGCGCTTATGGTCGTGTTCAAGCTGTTCATTGTTTACATCGCTGCGATTCTTATCTTCGGCTTTGTTGCTTACCCACTGATGATTCAAATCTTCACTAAGACTTCAGCTAAGAAGTTCCTAGTGGCAATGAAGAAGCCTCAAGCGGTTGCACTATCAACAGCCTCTTCAATGGCGACACTGCCAGTAACTATGGAAACGGTAGAGAAAGAACTTGGCGTTCGCAACTCTACGGCTTCATTCGTTCTGCCTCTTGGTGCGACGATCAACATGTCTGGCAACGCAATTTACTACGGCCTAGTTGCTATCTTCTTTGCACAGCTGTTCAACATCGACCTGTCTATGGGTGCTTACGTTGCTATCATCGTAACGTCTACGCTAGGCGCAGTTGGTCAAGCTGGTGTTCCAGGTCCTTCTTTCCTAGTGGTTGCGGTTCTTCTAGCAGCTGGTATCCCTATCGAAGGTCTACCTCTGTTGTTCGCTCTAGACCGTATCTTCGACATGATTCGTACTGCTCTTAACATCACTGGTGATGCAGCATGTGCAGTAATCGTTGATTCTCTAATCAAAGACGAAGAACAAGAAGCTGAGCTACAAAAACAACAAGCGTAAAGACGAAACGCTAAGTTGATTATTGATTGTTGATTGTTGATTGTTGATTGTTGATTGTTGCGCTGACATAAACGAAAAAATCCGAGAGCTTCACAGCCCTCGGATTTTTGGTTTCGGTGTTCTAATTTTTAGGCGTTAGACGAATTACAAATCAGCGCCATAGATATCAAACGTGAAGTACTTAGCGGCAATTTTGTCATAGGTACCGTTGGCTCTGATCTCTTCGATGGCGTTGTTGAATTGTTTCGCCAGTTTTGAATCTTGCTTCCTTAACGCTAGTGCCGTGCCTTCGCCAATGTAGGCTTTGTCGGTTACTGCTTTGCCTTTGAATTCAAAACCCTCGCCTTCTTTCTTGTCTAAGAAAGCCAATGACAGTTGATCTGAGTTACCGAAGGTTAGATCTAGACGACCGTTTTGCAGATCCAGATACACTTCATCTTGGCCGGTATAACGCTTAATGTTTGCCACATCGCCAAACTTGTCTGTTACGTAGCGATCGTGAATCGTACCTTGCTGAACACCGATAGTTTTGCCCGCTAAGCCAGCCTCATCTACGCTGAACTCCGCGCTTTTAGCAGCAACAAATACGGCTGGTGTTTGGTAGTACTTATCGGTGAACAAAATCTTGCGCTTACGCTCTTCGGTAATACGCATCGACGCCATGATCACGTCTGACTTTCTTGCCAATAAGCTTGGAATTAACGAATCCCAACTTTGTGAAACCCAAGTGCAATCGAGTTTGGCTTGCTCACACAGTGCATCAGCTATCTCAATATCAAACCCGACAGGCACACCATCACTGTTTTTGTAGTTGAATGGCGGATACGTAAAGTCTGACGCTAAACGGATTTCTTTCGCCTGTACTGTTGTACCAAGTAAAGCAGCCGCACAAGCGAGTCCTAGTATTATCTTTTTCATCATTGCCATCCTAGATATGATCTTTATCGAGTTGAGATTGAGTTTCTTTATGTTGAGATTGTTGAATTTGTTTGTCTTGCTGATTCTTTCTTATTTCGGTTTGGTAGCGTGAAAGTGACGCTATCACTTCCGTCATACTCTCTTGGCTACCAATACTGATTCGAAAGCAGTTACGTAAAGCCGGTTCGTGGTTTTGGTTCCTTGTTACAATGCCATCCTTCGTCAATACGCTAAACAGTTCATGCCCCGATTTTTGACGTAACAAAATGAAGTTGGTCGATGACGGATAAACGTGTTCAATAAAGTCGAACTGCATTAACTCCGCAGCAAACTGATTACGAATCTCTACCAATGTAGCGGTCGCCTGTTTCATCACCGCAACACGCTCATTAGATAACGCCTCTAAAACTATCTGAGACGAACAATCTGGCATTGGGTAAGGGGGAATCAGCTTAGATACGTATTGCATCACGTTAGGGCTCGCCAAAATAAAGCCACAACGTACGGCTGCGAGTCCAAACGCTTTAGATAAAGTACGAATAACGACGAGATGTGGATAACGCTCAATAAGGCTCACGGCCGATGTCTGAGGTTCAAATTCAATATACGCTTCATCGACCACGACTAGCGATTTGCCCACGGTTCCTTCCAGTACCTCAATAAGGTCAGCTTTTGGAATTACGTTGCCCGTTGGGTTGTTTGGTGAACAAAGAAAGACAAGATTAACCAGTTCAGACTTCTGCACAATATCAGCAACATTAAGATTAAAGTCTTCTTGTAATGGTGAGTCTAAAGTTTCGATAGCGAGTGCATCGGCGCAAAACTCGTACATTGCGTAAGTCGGAGAACAAATGAGAATATTGTCTTGTGCCGGTTTGCAAAAGGTTCTGATCAGTAAATCAATCGCTTCATCTGCACCACGAACGGCAACAGTCGCGGCATCAGTGCCACAGTAATCTTGGTAAGCCTTGGCTATGTCTTGCGGTAAGAAATCAGGATAACGATTGTAACCTTGCTCATCTTCGAACAAAGCATTTTCCAGTTCATTGGCATTTAGCCAGACACGTCCATCGCCGCCAATTCTTCTTGCTGATTGATAAGGTATTAATTTTTTTACAGCTTGAGGCGCTAAGTTATCAATAAAAGATGTCAAGAAGCTATCCCTTTCATGTAATTACGATTCCTTCACCACTGCCTTTATATTCAAAATATGTCACTTATGCACATATTGAATCACAAATGATGATTAAGTATTTACATTCAAACAGAACACTATTGATAAATGAATCGAAATAATCACATAATAGCCATGATAAAAAGTCATAGGTAAATTATGAATAAAACTCTCCCTTCAACAAAAACACTGCTCGCGTTCTTGTCTACAGCTAAGCACCTCAACTTTACACGTGCTGCACATGAGCTCAATGTCACGCAAGGTGCGGTAAGCCGTCAGGTGCTGTCGTTTGAAGAAAGTCTTGGGTGTGATCTTTTCTACCGACATGCTCGCGGGTTGTCATTAACACCTAAGGGAGAAGAACTGGTTCCGCTGATTCAAGATACCATCCAACAACTGCAATCGGCGTTAAATCAAGTTGCCAGCTCTCCATCGAAGATCAAACTCAACGCACCAAGTTGTATCACCTCTTGGCTATTGCCTAAGCTGATGTCATTTCAACAAGCCTTTCCTGAAATTGATGTAGAGTTGACCTCAACCATTAAGCACGTTTTCGAACCAAGCTTTGATCCTTTTGATGCCGTCATTACCTATGGCAAGAAGCCAAGCCAACAATCGATTGTTAGTCAACTCTTGTTCAACGAGCAACTGGCGCCCGTCTGCCAAGCACAAAGTATCAAACCCAGTCACCTTGCTAGTGGTACCTCCTCTCTAATCAAGCCACATAAACTTGCTCAATACACATGGCTACACGCCAATAACGAACAGAGTGACTGGCGACTTTGGTTAGAACATATTGGAAGTCATGACCTTTCAAGCAAGAAAAACCAGCAATTCGCAACACTCGATCAAGCGATGAACGCCGCAATACAAGGTTTTGGGATTGCGATTGGCGACATCACTCTCGCCAAGCAAGACATCGATTTAGGGAGATTGGTTAAGGTTAGTGAAGGAAGTATCTTTTCTGGCAACGGTTATTTTTTACTGCAACCTAAAAACCGTCAAAACCCTTCCCTATCAACTCTGGTTGACTGGCTTGTTGATTAACGGCCTATCAAAGTTGCCAATTCAAGACCATCAAAGCTTGAGTTGCTCGTCATAATGAGAATTTTACGATTCTCAAAATAAAACTATTTCTCGGTAGCTACGTATTGGTGTTTAGAGATTAGAACGGACGTTTATTTAACTAGTTGAAAAGAAAATTAATTCAACTTTTTACGTCAGAAATTCTATCCCAATGGATAAAATGGCATTCGAATTGCTTTGTCATAGATAACCCAACCAATATACAGCAGGTTGCATCAATAACATTGCAGCTTGTCACGGAGGATAGGCTATGACCTTACAAAGACATACATATTACGGCTTAATTCACCACGGAATTAAAACCTTATTAATGGATAGAATTGGCCACTTCACAGAACGCGAATATCACGAGTATCTTGATCTGACGACCGGAAAATCAACGTGTTTTGCGATGAGTGAGCAAGAGCTTGAAAACACTTTAGACACGTTGAAGAGTGAGGGCTACCTTGAAGATATCAAAAAACTGATCCCACGCTACCAAACATCGTCGATGCGGTGACAAGGAGTTCAAACAAAATAGTTTTGCAGCCAATTGTCTTGGGCTATTTAGCATCGAGGCAATTTTGGTTAGACTGTCTGCAACTCAACTAACTGGATACTCAGTGCCACATGAAGCAAATTCTTGATTTCATTCCTCTCATTATTTTCTTTGCGCTTTACAAGATGTACGACATCTACACGGCTACCGGTGCATTGATTGTTGCTTCCGCAGTACAAATCGTTTTGACGTACATCATCTACAAGAAAGTAGAGAAAATGCAGATCATCACATTTCTGATGGTTGCCGTATTTGGTGGCATGACCATTTTCTTGCATGACGACAATTTCATTAAGTGGAAAGTGACTATAGTTTATGCGCTATTTGCTATCGGCCTGACAGTCAGTCATCTAATGGGCAAATCAGCGATTAAAGGTATGTTGGGTAAAGAGATCTCTCTTCCTGAAGCGGTATGGGGCAAGATCAACTGGGCTTGGACTCTGTTCTTCACATTGTGTGCAATCCTCAATGTTTACGTTGCTTTCAACCTGCCTTTGGATGCGTGGGTCAACTTCAAAGTGTTTGGCTTACTGATCGCTACTTTTGCATTTACCTTGCTAACGGGTGTTTATATCTACAAGCATCTACCAAAAGATCAGCAGAAAGAGTTAACGGATAAAAATACCGACGAGAAATAACCCTTAGGGATGAGTCCGCATCCCCTTTTTGATACAATTATTATCAATATGCGATTTAACAGTGGCCAATGATACTCGTGATCATTGGCCACTGATTGTTTGTGTTCGGTGAATACGTAAAAAATACGACCACCGCGAGTCCCGCAAACACATCTATTTAAATTAAAAACAATCAATACCATTAAGAGTACAACAATGACTATTCAATCAACTTTGAACCCGATTGGTTCTTTACTTCTTCGCACCTTGGCGATGCCCTCTGATACCAATGCAGCAGGTCAAATATTCGGTGGTTGGATAATGTCTCAACTGGATCTGGCTGGCGGCATACTGGCGAAAGAGATCTCAAACGGGAAAATAGTCACAGTGTCAGTATCAAGCATCGAATTCAAACAGCCAGTATCGGTTGGCGATGTAGTGTGTGTTTATGGCGACTGCACCAAGATTGGCCGAAGCTCGATGAATATCGACCTAGAGGTATGGGTTAAGCCGGTACTTGATCACGGCATCGGAGATCGTTACAAGGTATGTGGCGCGACATTCAACTACGTTGCTGTAGACGAAAGCGGTAAGCCTCGCCCAATCAACAAATAGTCCTTCGACGACCTTATCTCTCTCAAAGGTCTTTAGTCATTTCGATTAAAAATGCTAAAGACCTTCTCACTCTGCCGCGCCATTTCACAATTTCTTATCATTAGCTCTTCCAATACCCATTAGTTCGCGTAAATTAGCCAGATAAATAATTTAATCGCTCTAATTCAGTGAAGTAACATAAGGATATCTCAACATGTGGTACGTGATTTTTTCTCAAGACGTCGAAAACTCATTAGAAAAACGCCTAAGTGTTCGCCCACAACATCTAGAACGCCTACAAACACTTCACGATGAAGGTCGACTTCTAACAGCAGGTCCAATGCCAGCTATCGATTCAGATAACCCTGGTGAAGCGGGTTTCACAGGTTCTACTGTGATCGCTGAGTTCAACTCTTTAGAAGACGCACAAGCATGGGCTGACGCAGACCCGTACATTGATGCTGGCGTCTACCAAAACGTCATTGTAAAACCATTCAAGAAAGTATTTTAACGTGAAAAAATGGATTATTGGCTCACTGGCAGCGGTTCTGCTTGCAGGCTGTGCTTCAAGCGAGCAAGACAAACAAAGACAGCTTGAAATGATGGCGCAGCACCGTGCTGGCGTTTTATCTGCAGGACT
The DNA here is from genome assembly GCF_900382755.1 of Vibrio sp. Evd11. NCBI lineage: Bacteria > Pseudomonadati > Pseudomonadota > Gammaproteobacteria > Vibrionales > Vibrionaceae > Vibrio > Vibrio sp. Evd11. The sequence goes on along the minus strand of NZ_OSDX01000011.1, from coordinate 25,135 downwards.
GCCGATTGAGTATGGCCCACTGTCAGTCATGCGTGTGCTTGCGAAAAACACCGTGATTGAGATCATGATGATCTACAACCAAGATGCAAAAGGTGCTAAGCCTTTAAATCAAGTTGTAGATATGAGTGTGAATAGCTACTGCACCAACTCAGAAGTAAGAGCAAACCTAGACATGGGCTTGGCTTACAACATCAAGATTCGTAACACTCGTGGACAATTGATGGTTGAGAAGCTGATCAGCAAAGATACTTGCCAGAGCAGCAGCTAGATTCGATATTCGAACAAGCATTAAACAGAAAGGCCTCGCATTTGCGAGGCCTTTTTTGTAGTTCATCGTGGATTAGCGGGTAATCAAACCCTAGTATTAGTTATGCTCAAGCTTCTGCGGCTTCCCACTCTTTACGCAGTGTCTTAGTCGCCGAAACTAAGTTAGTTAGTGCCGCTTCTGTCTCTGTCCAGTTACGAGTCTTTAATCCACAATCTGGGTTCGCCCACAAACGTTCTGCTGGGATTTTTTCTGCCGCTTTCTTAAGTAAATCCACAATCCACTCTTCTGAAGGAATGTTTGGCGAGTGAATATCGTAAACACCGGGGCCAATCGCATTCGGGTAGTTGAACTCTTCAAACGCTTTCAGCAATTCCATGTTCGAACGAGAAGTCTCAATGGTAATCACATCGGCGTCTAGCGCAGCCACTGAATCAATGATCTCGTTGAACTCGCTGTAACACATGTGTGTGTGGATCTGAGTCTCTGGCTTGGCACTCGCTGCTGAAATCTTAAAAGCATCCACTGCCCACTCTAAGTATTCTGCATGGTCGCTCTTTTTCAGCGGCAAACCTTCGCGAATAGCAGGCTCATCAATTTGGATAATGTTAATGCCTGCGTCTTGTAAATCCGACACCTCATCGCGCAGCGCAAACGCCAATTGATTGGTGATCTCTTTACGTGAGATATCTTCACGCGGAAATGTCCAACACAAGATAGTCACTGGCCCAGTAAGCATGCCTTTCATCTGCTTTGACGTCAGAGATTGAGCATAGGTAGACCATTCCACCGTCATCGGTTTTTCACGCTCAATATCCGCAACCACGATTGCTGGTTTCACGCAGCGAGAGCCATAACTTTGTACCCAGCCAAACTTAGTCGTTTGGAAGCCGGCTAGGTTTTCTGCAAAGTATTCCACCATGTCATTACGCTCAGCTTCACCATGCACAAGCACATCTAAATCAAGGGCTTCCTGACGTTTGACCGCATCTGCAATGTGACCTTTTAGTGCGTTGGTGTATTCCGCTTCACTCAATTGACCAGTGCGGTAAGCACTACGCTGAACTCGGATCTCACCTGTTTGTGGGAATGAACCGATCGTTGTTGTTGGCAACAACGGTAAGCCGAGAACTTCAGACTGATGCGCCGCACGTTCTGCATAAGGCGCACTTCGCTCTGCTAGCGCTTTCGTGATGGTATTAAGGCGCTCTTGTACCTGAGGCTTATTCACATGAGTCGCGCTCTTACGAGCAGTAATTGGTTGGCTGTACGTCTCACACGCTAAAATGGCATTATGATCGCCATCTAAAGCGGCCCCCAATAAACTCACCTCGGTGACTTTCTGTTTCGCGAAAGCAAACCAACTCTTCACTTCTTCGCTGAGCGAGTCTTCTAACTCCAAATCCACCGGGCTGTGCAGCAGTGAACATGAACTTGCCACCCACAGTTTGTCTCCTAGCTTCTGTTTCACTGGCTGTAGTAGCTCCAGCTGCGTGGCCAAATCAGCACGCCACACATTGCGACCGTTAATCGCCCCTGCAGAAAGTACCCAATCTTCCGGTAACTTATTTACCACTTCATCAAGTTGCTGCGGTGCTGCAGCCAAGTCGATGTGTAAGCCGTTGACAGGCAGTTCTACGATTTTATCTAGCGTGTCAGTCACCGAATCAAAGTAAGTGGTAAGCAGCAGTTTTACATCGCCTTGAATCACTTGATAAGCTAGTTTGAATGAATCTACCCACTTGGTATCAAGTTCCAGAGAGAGAATGGGTTCATCGATTTGAACCCACTCAACACCCAACTTGGCGAGTTTTGCCAAAATCGCTTGGTAAGCGGTAAGAAGACGTGGAAGTAGAGATAAGCGGTCAAAGTCCTCTTCTATTTCTTTGCCTAAGTACAAGTAAGAGAGTGGTCCAAGAAGTACAGGCTTAACTTTGTGTCCTGCTTTTATCGCTTCGTTCACTTCATCAAACAGTTGCGGCCAACTTACTTCAAAAGAGTCATCTTTGCTGAACTCAGGAACAATGTAGTGATAATTGGTGTTGAACCACTTGGTCATGTCAGAAGCAGCTGAACTGTCTTTCGTGACATCATTCGACGTATGCGTGCCACCGCAGCAAATAGATTGAACTTGAGATTGACCACGACCAACTCGGAACAAGGTATCTAAATCTGGGAAGGCTTTTTCATCTTCTGATCCACCAGCATGGCGCTTGGGAACGTGGCCTAGAAGTAGCGTCGTTGTCAGAACATGGTCGTACCATGCGAAGTCACCCGCAGTTGCAAAGCTAAGATTCGCGTCGGTTTGTACATTCCAGTTACGCTTTCTTAGCTCGCTGCCGAGCTGCTTAAGCTCTGATTGGTTAATCTCACCGCGCCAGTATTTTTCTAGTGTAAATTTGAGTTCGCGTTTTTCACCGATGCGTGGGTAACCAAGAATATGCGTTGTTGTCGTCATGAATCTGTTCCTTATTCGATAATTTTAATTTCAGGTCAGACTGCCTGTGATGATTTCATTTCTTACAAAGGCGTCTGGATGGCTAAACTATCGCCTTAATCCGATCTATGAACAATGTCCAAATATTCATCTTGTTTATTAATAATATTCATCTTGAATCATCCAAAGATGAATAGTTTAAATCCATCCGGACATCTAGACGTTTACAAGAGAGCAAAAACACCGTAGGGTGATTATTAAGAAATATTGAATTGGCTTAGGGAATATGAGGAATACTCATGATAGAGCTTAAACACCTTCGAACATTGACCACCTTGAGAGACAGCGGCTCGCTTACCGCCACTGCAACTTCTCTTCATCTGACTCAGTCGGCGCTTTCGCATCAATTGAAAGACCTTGAGGCTCGTATTGGCGGTCAGCTTTTCCTGCGTAAAACTAGGCCCGTAAAATTCACCTCTGAGGGTGAGATCTTGCTTAAGCTCGCAGATGAGATACAACCACGAATCGCCAAAGCAGAGAACGAACTCGCGAGCCTGAAAGAGGATGTGAATGGTCGATTGCACATGGCGATCGAATGTCACTCCTGCTTCCAATGGTTAATGCCCGCTTTAAAGGAGTACCAAGTTGCTTGGCCAAGCGTGACGCTCGACTTTTCATCAGGCTTTGGTTTTGAACCTTTACCAGCTTTGATGACTGGGGAACTCGATTTGGTGATCACATCAGACATTCAGCCGCGTTCAGAGGTCCATTACGAACCGCTCTTTGATTTTGAAATGCGTTTAATCACCGCTATTAACTCCCCTTTGGCGGAAAAGCCAAGCATTGACCCGCAAGATCTTAGCGATATCACGATGCTCTCTTATCCGGTTCAAAAGCAGCGTCTTGATGTTGTGAAGCACTTTTTGCAACCGGCAGGCGTAGAGCCTAAGAAATGGAAACAGGCAGACAACACATTAATGTTGGTGCAAATGGTATCGGCAGGTTTAGGTGTTGCAGCCTTACCTAATTGGGCGATCAGTGAGTTTTCAAGACAAGGGTTAATCGCCAGTAAACCACTGGGCAACGGGCTTTCAAGAAGACTGTTTGCAGCAGTAAGAAATTCAGAAAAAGACAAACGTTACCTGCAAGCTTTCTTTAGCACAGCAAGACAACAGAGTAAGAGTCATCTAGATGGGATTGAGGTCGTTTAAGAGATTCTCTATGAGGTTAATTCAAGTCTAAGTGGAGACTGATAGATAAGCGCCAGAAACAAAAAAGTCACAGATAATCTGTGACTTTTTTCTTTTAGCTTTAGTACCGACAATGGCTGTACTTGTACATTCACGATACTGGCTCACAGTCGATAACTAACTCACTCTCGATAATCAAGTCACAATCGATAGAAGATGCGCCAGTTTGCTGCTTATCTTGGATAAGACTTAAACTGGTTAGTTAATGGATCGTATTGATAGCCAAGCATATCAAGCTTACCTACAACACTTTCTATATCCATTTCATACATACTGATCAGCTCTTCAAAGCTATCGCATTCTAAGCGAAGTTTTTCATTCACGATTCCCAACAAGATAATGCTATCGAAACCTTTGACGTTGCTTAAATCCATCCCGTACTCCTAACGAACATACCGACTAGATTTAAGTTTAGAACGCTTACTAACAGCACGCTAAAAAACAGATCACACTTTTTCGATTCAACATCGAAAGGCTTGTGAGATCATTAACCGCCTACATCGCCCAAACTGGCGTTAAACCAACGGCCGCCACCAATAACATCAACAATGAAATAGTCAGCTGAAGCTTTTCAGGGGTTTTAACGAACAGTAGATGCCAACACCACACCACGATAGATGAGATAAGCAAAGCAAAGCTAAACAGCAGAGTTGAAATCACAGGCTCTAATTGAGCTTCAGAAAGGGAGTAAACATTAACGACCGTCGCCAGTACCACTAACATACCTGTTAACACACCCACAACAGGCAGAACGCGGTGAAATGCTTGTAAGCGCGTTCTTGCGATAGTCAGCAGTAAATGTCCGAAAGAAGCACCCAGTAAAGCTACCAGCAATACAGTTGCGATCATACCAACGGGATTTACCTGTTCGCTTGCTTGGATAGCGACGTATGACAGCGCCAAACCACACGCAAGATACATCACCCAGATAGGGCCAGAGTCACGTGTCTTCTTAGTTTGAACTTGAGAATAGAAGTAAAAGATAGCGAATACGATCAGAAACGCTTCAATTCTTAATGAAGCAACAGCAAGCCAAAGCACGCCAATCGCAGGTAACATCTTGTGAATACGGCCACGTTGACCAGGGCAAATATCACCCTTCACTAAGATTAAAGTTAAGATCAGTTGGGCTCCTAATAGCATGGGAGCAAATTGTACTAATAATGATTCGACCATTGTGGATCTACTTATTCAGACTTATTTTCGCGAATAATATCAAAAACTGCCCCGAACACTAATCAAAATCACAAATTAGCGACACGACTCAACGCCTCTACTATGCTGTTTTATGGTGTGGCGGGTGGACGTTAGCGACTGAATCCAGAAAGACACCAGAACTAACAGGGGCATGTTCTACTGGCTAGTCTAGCCTCATGCCGCTATAATTTCCGCCTCAAAAATCAGAGGTTGAAATATGTACAGCGATATCACTCCTATTCACGAACACAAAAAATACTGGGCCGAGTGCTACGGAACAGCACCCTTTTTGCCTACCAGTAGAAAGGAGATGGATGCTCTTGGATGGGATAGCTGTGACATTATTATTGTAACTGGTGACGCTTATGTCGATCACCCGAGCTTTGGTATGGCTATCATTGGCCGTTTGCTTGAGGCTCAAGGTTTCCGCGTGGGCATCATTGCCCAACCAAAGTGGGACAGTAAAGATGCCTTCATGGAGCTGGGTAGACCTAACCTATTCTTCGGCATCACTGCGGGTAACATGGATTCCATGATCAACCGCTACACCTCTGATCGCAAACTTCGTCACGACGATGCTTACACTCCAAACAATGAAGGCGGTAAGCGTCCTGACCGTGCCACTCTGATTTATTCTCAACGTTGTCGTGAAGCTTACAAAGGCACTCCAATCGTTCTAGGTGGTATTGAAGCAAGCTTACGTCGCGTTGCGCACTACGACTACTGGTCTGATAAAGTTCGTCGCTCTGTCTTGTTTGATGCAAAAGCAGACATTCTTCTTTTCGGTAACGCTGAGCGTGCACTGGTTGAAGTCGCACACCGAATTGCCGACGGCGAAGATATGTCAACGCTGACAAATATTCGCGGTACTGCAATCAACCTGCCTGCAGCGCCTGAAGGTTACAAAATTATCGATTCTTCTCGTATCGAAAAACCGAACAAAGCCTACGTTCCGGTTAACCCGTACGAAGTAGAAACGCAGTGTGATACCAAGAAAGATGAAAAAGAAGAAGTAAAGGCGCAACCAATTACGATTCGTCCTTCTCGTCACGATGCAAAAACAACCGCGGTTCGTATCCCTGGTTTCGAAAAGCTCAATAACGACCGTATTCTTTACGCTCACGCTAGCCGTATTCTGCACCTAGAGACCAACCCGTATTCGGGCCGTGCTCTTATTCAACGTCACGGTGACCGCGAGCTATGGGTAAACCAAGCGCCAATTCCTCTTGCAACTGAAGAGATGGATTATGTGTTTGGCCTTGCTTACAAGCGTGTTCCTCACCCTATGTATGGCAAAGCAAAGATCCCTGCATACGACATGATCAAAACTTCGGTTAACATCATGCGTGGTTGTTTTGGTGGTTGTTCTTTCTGTTCAATCACAGAGCACGAAGGTCGTATCATTCAAAACCGTTCGAAAGAATCGATCTTGGATGAAATCGAAGACATTAAAGATAAAGTACCTGGCTTTACCGGTACTATTTCTGATTTGGGTGGTCCAACGGCGAACATGTATCGCCTAGGTTGTTCTGATCCTAAAGCGGAAATTAACTGTCGTCGCCCGTCATGTGTGTTCCCTAAAATCTGTGAAAAACTGAACACAGACCATCAGCACACCATTGACCTTTACCGCTCAGCGAGAAAGGTTCCGGGCATCAAGAAAGTGATGATCGCATCAGGCGTTCGTTATGACCTTGCGATTGAGTCTCCAGAATACGTTCGTGAGCTTGTAACTCACCACGTTGGTGGTTACTTGAAGATTGCTCCAGAGCATACTGAAAAAGGCCCTCTGGATCTGATGATGAAACCGGGCATGGGCACTTACGATCGTTTCAAAGAGATGTTCGAGAAGTACAGTGCTGAAGCGGGTAAGAAACAGTACCTAATTCCTTACTTCATCTCTGCTCACCCGGGCACGGAAGATGAAGACATGCTTAACCTTGCGTTGTGGCTGAAAAAGCACAACTACGAGTGTGACCAAGTACAGAACTTCTACCCATCGCCAATGTGTAATGCGACGTCGATGTACTACTCAGAGACCAACCCTCTGAAGCGCGTGAAATACAAAAAACGTGAAGATGTTCCTGTGCCTAAAGGTGATCGTCAACGTCGTCTGCATAAAGCACTGCTTCGTTACCACGATCCAGAAAACTGGAAAATCATCCGTGAAGCACTGATCAGCATGGGCAAAAAGCACCTAATTGGTGACAAAGCGAACTGCTTAGTACCAGAAGAAGATTTTGAAGCTCAGACACCGGCACAGCGTCGTAAGTCTGGTCGTCACGGCTCACAACGTTTTGCAACTAAGCACAGCAAAGCTCAACCGGGTCTTGGCGGCGAAAGCCCACGTAACCATTCTAAACCAGGCGGCAATAAGCCTAAACCGGGTGGTAAGAAGCCAACAGGTAGCCAAAGCAACGGCAATCAGGGCAACGGAAAGCAGAACGGTAATGGTAATAAACCAGCAACTGGCTTCATCAAAAAAGCCCCTGCTAGCCAGCAATCGCAAGGCAATAGCGGCGGAAATGGCAAGCCAAACCGCAGCAAAGCGGGTAATGGTCAAGGTGGTAAACCGGCAAGTAACGGAAAGAATCGTCAACGCGCAACACAGCGTTAATATAGCGACTTCATTGACTTGATCATCATAAAAAAACAAAGCGCAGCTATTTAGCTGCGCTTTTTTGTACCTGTTACAAATGAACTACCCAAAGGTTTCACTTGGTTATGTGATTACAAGGGATTCTAACGGGTAAAGACCCAATATTGACTAAACAGATAGTTAGTGACCATGCCTACCAAAATACCAACCGCCATGGCAATAAATACTGCCCCAGTAAACGCAGGCAGTAATTCAGTCATCAGCTTAAAACACAGCAAATTAGGTACTGCCGATATTGACGCTGAGAACATGAACTTTTGCCACTGAATCAGTTTTTCAGACCAATTACCCTGCCCTTTGAACTCAAAGGTCAGCACTCGATTGCCAAACCACGTTGTCGTTGCTGCCGCAATGAAAGCCCCAATTCTCGCCGTCATTAAAGGCAAACCAACAATGTAATGCAGCAAGGCAAATACTACACAATCAACAACAAACCCACCAACACCAACCACAGCAAACCGAACCATCTTGTGATGGGACTGGAGCCTTTGACTGTGTGCCTGAAGCTTGTTGTTGAACATTTGCAGTCCTGAGTTAACGCTGAACATCACTTGCACTTCTAATGTGGCTTAGCGACAAATTTGGTTTGATGTTTTGGCTATGACAACTGAATAAAGCGCGCTTTACTTTGACCGTCGGTTCCAAAATACACGTTAATGCGTTGTCTTTGATCTTGGTTTCGACTTCGGCTCTTTTACCAATCAAATAGAACTTGTCGATACCATCGAGTTGCTCGATATCAAGTAGCTTCTTCGCTTGACCATGGCTATAAAATTGCCCAGAGAACGGTCGCTTCCCTACATAAAAACTCGGTGATGAATCAGTGATCTGTTCGAAGATGATACGGTCACTCTTCTCGTTCGCCTTGCCTAAGTTCAGGTAAACCATCGCGATCATCAATAAGACGGGTAGAACTAAAGCCACGCTTGAAAACCACTTCTTATCTTTTTCCACTACGAGTATAGCAACCAACAAACCAAGAGCAGGGATACCCGGTAACACGTAAGCAGGAAGAATATTGCCCGCCATAGTGAAAAGGATCAGAGGCGAAATAAGCCAGCACACAAGGAATGAAAACAAGCCGCGATTTTCAGTATTAATTTCTGCAATTTTCTTACGTCGAGCAAATGCTAGTATAGGCAATACAATCGACCAAGGGGCCGCAGCTTGAATCCAGAATATCCAGATCATGCCTCGCGCTTGATCATGAGCGGAGCCGTAAAGATCCCCTTCCCAGCCACTCACTACAAAACGCTTAAAGTGTTCGCCAACAATAAAGTAATCAATAAAACCCGGTGTCGCCATTTCAGCCATGATGTACCAAGGCAGAGCAATAACTAACATCACACCTACACCAGACAACAATGGGAAGCGTTGCCAAAGCACTTTGAAAGCGCCAAAGAAGCCATGCTGTAATACTAACCAAGGGAAAACTGCGATACCCATGATGACAATCGCTACCGGCCCTTTTGCAAGCAAGCCTAGTGCTAAACCGATGAAACCGACATAACCCCAAGATCGATTAGTCTTCGCGCTACCTTTTCCCTTACAAGCCTCTCCTCCTTGCCAACATAGGTAGAAACCTAACATGGCAATGGTCATCGCCAAGGTTAACGCGATGTCTGTCATCACAGCACCCGCGGCAATAGAGAAAATACCGCATGTCGCCAACACTACCGCGGCAACCAACGCACTTTGCCCTGTTCGCTTCGCCATGTAAGCCGTCAACAAAATCGTTACGACACCCGCTAACCAATGTGGTGCGCGAACCGCAAATTCACTCAAACCGAACAACTCAATACCGGCCGCGCTCATCCATGTGAACAACGGTGGCTTACCCCAGAAAGGAATGCCGTAATCAAACTGAGGTGTTAACCAATTGCCTGTTTCCACCATCAGACGAGCCATTTCGCCATAGCGCGCTTCTGTGGTGTCCATTAACGGGTATGTCGCTAGAGATAAAAGCCTTAGAACCAATGCAAAAGCCAACAAATACCATAGGTGCGTTCGGTTCAGGCTCATGCTGATTCCTCTAATTTAAAATGTGTTTTTAATGCTGGTGTATCGACCACCGATTGGATCAGATACAAAGGGCGATTCTTGGTTTCAATGAAAATACGACCTATGTACTCCCCCATTAAACCAATACTCAGAAGTTGAATGCCGCCAAGGGCAAGTTGAACGACCATCATTGATGGGTAACCCGTGATAGGCTCACCAAACATCATGGTTTTGAAAACGATGACCATGCCATACACAAAAGCCGTTAGGGCGACGAGGCCGCCGACTGCCGTTGCAATACGCAGTGGTCGGATAGAAAACGAGGTGATGCCATCCATCGCCAAACCGATAAGCTTCAAGTAGTTCCACTTGGTCTCACCACAAAAGCGAGCGTCGCGCTTAAATTGGAGCGTCGCTTGTCGGAAACCCGGCCATGAAAAAATGCCTTTCATGTAGCGGTTACGTTCTGGAAGTTGATTGATATGGTCGACAACTTCGCGGCTTAACAGTCTGAAGTCACCGACATTTTCAGGCACATCAATCTTCGCAGCCACGTTCATTACTTTGTAAAAGCTTGCCGCTGAAAACTTCTTAAACCACGTTTCACCATCACGCTGGCTGCGCTGCATATTGACCACGTCATAGCCTTCGCGCCATTTCGCGATCATTTGCGGAATCAACTCCGGAGGATCTTGTAAATCAGCATCTAATAGGATTACGGCTTGTCCACGACAATGCTCAAGGCCAGCGCTCATCGCTGACTCTTTACCAAAGTTGCGGCTTAAACCAATGACCGAGATTGAACTATTGATTGAAGTGAATGAACTCACCAAGTCCAAGCTGTTGTCTTTGCTGCCATCGTCGACATAAACAATCTCGCTCGTGATCGGTAAGCTATCGAGAACCTTAGTGAGGCGAGAGTGGAACTCTTCCAACACCTCTTGTTCATCGTAGAAGGGAACAATGATAGACAAAGAGACCGCAGGATTGATCTGCGATGTGGATATCTTAGGGCGGCTAATGTGAAGTTCAGACATAATACGTTCTTCTATTTTTTAATCTGAAGCCAATCTACCCTCCCATAAGTGAAAGTTATGTTATTGACATATTTTTCACGCTCACTCAGGATAATGTTACTGTCTATTTCTGTATGAGAATCAAAATGAAACGAGTTCTATTAGTCGAAGATAACCGTGAAATTGCAGGTGTCTTGTTTGATTATTTTGAGTGTATAGGGATGGAGCTCGATTATGCGGATAACGGTGAGCTTGGCTTGCAACTCGCGATGGATAACTCGTTTGATATCATCATATTGGATCTGATGCTGCCAAGAATGGACGGCCTAACAGTTTGCAACAAGCTAAGAGACCAAGGTAATACAACCCCGATCCTTATGCTTACCGCATTGGATAGCCGTGAAGACATGTTGAAGGGCTTTGAACACGGTGCCGATGATTACCTCACCAAGCCTTTTGATTTGGATATTCTAGAAGCAAGAATGAACGCGCTGGTTCGTCGTTACCGAGGAAAAGTAGCCTCTTCTAAGTTGCAGTTCGGCGAGCTCACCATCGACCAAAAAATCCGTAAAGCTTACCGACAAGACAAGCTTCTTGCGCTCAACCCAACCACTTACACCATACTTGAGATGCTTTGCCAAAGCGCACCTGAAGTAGTCACTCGCGAAGATATCTCATACAAGCTCTGGGAAGAAGACGAACCCAACAATGATGTGTTACGCAGTCACATCTATCAATTGCGTAATCAACTCGACAAGCCTTTCGACACCCAAATGCTAATCACAGTGCCTAAAGTAGGATTCCGTTTGGAGTCATCGAATTGATTTCAAATGTTCTCTCCAGCACCAAAACCCTAACTGGCCGCTTAGCGGTTTTCTTTGGGTTAATGGCCGTGATTGTATCTGCATTCGTCTATGTGGTGTTTATTGCCGCACTGTATTTGTCTGAAGATCGTGTTGGGGAAAAACGCATTCTTATCGATCGCAACTACGCGGTTGGTTTATTCCAATCTGGAGAAAGTGGTGAGATTCGCATTGATGACCTCACAGTGGCATACAACGACCTAGCTTACATTCCAAAGAAATACACTAAATATATAAAAGGAAAAGATAGCTTTCTGGGCGAAGTTGGCGATGAACCCGAATCACGCATGGTGTATGTCGGTGAGTATTCTGATGAAGGAGAAACCCACCCAATTGTTCTGTTGTCTGAAATCGATCGTGTCGAGTTTGATATCTATGAATTGGTGTATGCGACGACATTTATGTTAACGCTTCTCTCAATTCTGATATTCAGCTTTGGGGCGCTACTCTATAGACTCTCCAAGCGTTTGATTGAACCATTCAACTCGCTCTCCGCCCAACTGGAATCGAATAAGCTCAACCTAAACGAAGAGTTTGGCGTGAGTGACGATGCGGCGGTGGAATTTCGTCAACTGACCGATCAACTCAATCAATATCGTCGAGAAATCAACTCCCTTCTCAAGCGCGAACAAGCCTTTGCTCGCTATTCAAGTCATGAGTTGAGAACCCCGCTGACGGTCGCTCGCGGGGCAAATAAACTACTACTTCGTAGTGAAACAACCGAGTTTCAATCTCGCCAAGTTGAACGTATTGATGACGCCATTGTTCAAATGTCAGAAATGGTCGATGCCCTGCTTGGTCTCGTTCGTTACGAAAGAAACAGTGACGATGCACCGCTGCGCTTGTTCACCCAGCAAGAATTAGAGACTATCGTTTCGAAAAACTCGTTGCAGGCAAAAGAGAAAGAAGTCGAAATAGCCTTACAGATTCAATCAGAACCAACCATACAAGCCACCAGTACCATCATGAATATGTTGGTCGGTAACTTGTTGAGAAATGCGATTGCTGCGACCAATAGCGGCACCGTAACTATCACTCTTTCCCAAGATACTCTTGTGATTGAAGACCAAGGTGAAGGCCTTCAGGAACAATACAACCCAAATGGTCATGGGCTAGGCTTGTTGATTGTCGATGACTTATGTCAGCGCTTCCATTGGGACTTTGAATTGTTCAATCGTAGCTGTGGTGGCTGCACCGCGAAAATCGCCTTTCAAACCGATTCACCCTTGTCCATATCAGAGCAAGTAAACTCGTAGCACTAAGTTCAATATCCGACGAAAACTTGATTTAGTTGGTTTACAGCACTCGCTCGCTACTAGATACTCATTGGCCCTATTTGATTTTAAAATGCTGGCTCTTTAGTCAGCATTTTGTCTAAGTGCGATGAAACTAAATAATAGCCCTGTAACTCAGCATCAATTTAACGACCACACCTTTTTCTTAAAGCGTGACGACCAGCTTCACTCCCACTTTTGCGGCAACAAAGCCCGCAAGTTCATGAAGCTGCTGGAAGACGAGCAACCAGAAATCACCACTTTGATCAGCTATGGTTCTGCTCAGGCGAATTCTCTGTTCTCACTCTCCGCACTCGCAAAGATCAAAGGCTGGACGCTTGAGTTTTACATCGACCACCTTCCTCAATGGCTACAAGAACGCCCTATCGGTAATTACCGTGGTGCGATTGACCTTGGGGCTAAGGTTATTTCAACCAAAAAGATGGGCTCTGAACTTCATCCACAAGAATATATCGAACAAGTAAGACAACCAGACTCACACTGCATTGTGTTGCCTGAAGGTGGCCGCTCTCAGCTTTCTGAATATGGCGTAAAACAACTGGCGATGGAAATACTCAGCTGGACGCGCTTCGAAAACAAACACGATTTCGTGGTAGCACTGCCCGCTGGTACTGGTAGCACTGCGCTGTATCTTCATAAGCATTTGAAACTGCACAACATCCCGGTTTTAACCTGTGCATGTGTTGGTGGCAGTGACTACCTAACGCAGCAGTTCAATGAGCTTGGCGAGACCGATCACCCGCAGATATTACCGCTCAAAGCTAAGCACCACTTTGGTAAGTTGTATCAGCAGGATTACCAAACTTGGTTAGATCTACAAGAGCAAACCGACGTTGAGTTCGACCTGCTGTATGACCCATTGATGTGGCAATGCTTAGGACAATGGCAAGAAGACAACCCGACCAAAACCATCATCTACGTCCATCAAGGTGGCATCTTAGGCAACGAGTCGATGTTGCCACGCTATCAGCGTAAATATCCAGATATGTGCAGCAGCACGACCAACGCTTCCTGGTAATTGTTCACCTTACTGCTAACTTCTAACTTCTAACTTCAGCTATTTGAATTTCCGTTTTCTGAAAACAACACCAAACAACCATCACACTTAATACGTGATGGTTGTTTAACCCCTTCCCCTTCAATCTTTACCTCCACCGTTACACTTCAAATTAGAGGCGGAAATCTGGCGAGAATCATCGCGTTATCTATACTTTCGATTGGAACGTCACTGTCATCGAAAGGAATAACGCATGCGAACACTCACCACGCTAGGCTTGTTTTCAGTTTTACTGCCCTTCTCTGCAATTTCGGGAGAAAATGTCACTTATCAAGTCGACGGTATGGACTACGAAGGTTATTGGAGTGAAGCCAGTGATCAGGCTCCTTTGGTGCTGCTAGTACATGATTGGGACGGCTTAACCGATTACGAGAAGAAACGTTCTGAGATGCTCAATGAACTGGGTTACAACGTGTTCGCCATCGACCTATTTGGTAAAGGCATTCGCCCAACCGAAGTGAAAGATAAAAAACAACACACAGGTGAGTTGTATAAAGACAGAGAAAAAATGCGGGCGCTGCTTAATGCAGGTGCAATGGAAGCCAAACGGCTTGGCGGCAACTTAGATAACAACGTGATGATGGGATACTGCTTTGGCGGAGCTGCTGTGTTAGAAGCCGCACGTGCGGGGATTCCTTCGAAAGCTTATGTCACCTTCCATGGTGGTTTATCAACACCGAAAGGCCAAGACTACTCTCAGACCAAAGCCCCTATCGTCGTATTCCATGGCACAGCAGATTCGATGATTTCAATGGAAGATTTTGGAAGCCTAGCAGCTCAACTCGAATCGACCAAAGTCACACATGAAATGATCACCTATAGTGGTGCTCCACATGCCTTCACTGTATTCGGGTCTAATAACTATCAACATGAAGCTGACCAAAAATCGTGGGATCGCTTTACTCATGTATTAGAAACCACCACTAGATAAGCAGCAACACTAGAACTAAATTAGCCCATGCTTAGTGATAAACATGGGCTAATTCGTATAACCAAGTATTTTGATGAGCTACAAGTAGCGATGAATACTCAAGTCATCGGTTTTGATGTCACTAGCTGAACCGCTAACCACGCTTGCCAAGATCTTTCCTGAGCCACACGCCATCGTCCAACCCAAGGTTCCGTGTCCCGTATTAGTAAACAAATTCTTAATCGGTGTTTTACCGATAATAGGTGTGCCATCTGGCGTCATGGGCCTTAACCCAGTCCAGTATTCAGCCTTAGAAAAGTCACCCGCTTGTGGGAAAAGATCTTTTATCACCATATCAATCGTGGCTTTGCGTTTTTCAGGAATGAGATAATCAAAACCAGCAAGCTCTGCCGTTCCTGCAATACGAATACGATCATCAAAACGAGTCATCGCTACTTTGTAGGTTTCATCCATCACGGTAGAGGTTGGTGATTTATCAGCATTCACGATCGGTAGTGTTAGTGAATACCCTTTGACTGGATAAACCGGGACAGACAAGTCGACTTGTTTCAATAGATCTCGAGAATAACTGCCTGATGCAACTACGTAAGCGTCCGCTTTGAATACACCTTGAGTCGTTGTAATACTCTCGATGTTTTGATTCTGATGATTCAAACTTACCACTTCAGTATCAAACATGAACCTAACACCCAGTTGCTTGGCTTTCTCAGTCAAGGTTAAACAGAATTGATGGCAATCACCGGTTTCATCGTGTGGTAAATACAGACCACCCACCAGCTTATCTTTAACGTCTGCTAAGCCCGGTTCGATGGATAAGCACTGCTCAACATCAAACAACGAATGTTCGATTCCACTCTCTTTAAGCAGCTTCATATCCTGCTGAATGAAATCCAATTGTTTCTCGCTTCGAAACACTTGCAGTGTCCCTTTCTGCCGACCTTCATAAGCCAGTTCTTCACTGGTTCGCAGGTGAGTTAGACAATCACGACTGTAATTTGCCACTCTCAACATGCGAGATTTATTCTGTGCGTATTTGGCTTCGTTGCAATTGGCGAGCATCTTAGTCGCCCAAGAGACCAATTCCGGAGAAATTGACGGTTTCACTTTTAGTGGCGCATGCACTTGGGTTAGCCACTTCATTGCTTTTAAAGGGATTCCGGGGGCAGCCCATGGGGAAGAGTAACCGTAAGAGATTTGGCCAGCATTCGCAAAACTGGTTTCCTTACCACTGCTATCTTGACGGTCGAAAACCGTCACCGAGTGGCCCTCTTTCGCCAAATACCATGCGCTGGTCAACCCAATAACACCACTGCCAATAACGATAACTTCCATTGCATCCGCCTTTTATGTCACGCAACATTCTTGTAACTTTCGGACACTTTATTGGGCAGGCATTGACTTAACAATACAGTTAGCGTTGATAAAAAGTCATCACTCTATGATTAAAAGAAATACTTGGGATTACAAAACAATAGCGTGAGCATCGCTACGTAAAAAAGACGTGTTCTCCATTAAGAAGTCGAGGAAGGTTTCGGCTTGAACACTCAGTTCTCTGCCTTTCAAAGATTGCACCTTAACGGTCGCTTTGGATAGCACCTCAATCTCCGTTGGCACGACTTCTATACGGCCCGATTCTATCTCTTCTAGAACCGTCAGCTTAGGCATAAAAGTGATGCCAAGCCCCGCGACAACAAAGTTAGTCAGCGCAGTCACCGAGTTGGTTTGTAATTTAGGTTGGAGATTAAAATGCGACATTTGCTCGGCGTGTTTCACTAATCGTCCCATGCCAGTCGAAGTGTCAATCAAAGCCAACGACACACCTTTAATTTCTTGCAGCGTCACAGGTGTCTCTTTCATTGTTAGAAAGTGCCCTTTTGGAGCAATAAGTTCTAATGGGTGACTGCGTTCCACATGCGTTCGTAGTTTTGGATGCGGTGCTGCTGCGTAAGTGATCGCAAAATCGATCTGCTGATCTTCAAGCAGCTTAACGGCATCAAGAGCACCGGCTATTTCTATCGACAAGTTGATGTCTGGATAGCGGGTCATAAAGGTCTGCATCGGCTCAGACACTAAATTAGTTATAAACCCTTCACCTATCGCAATACTGACGCTACCACCGGTCAGATTTTTAAGCTTGGTCAATTGAGTTAATACTGTCGCCTCACCTCTTATAATCGTGCGATAGTGATTCAACAACTCGTTTCCCGCTTCTGTTAAATAAGACTGGCGGTTATTGCGCTCCCACACCTTCATCTCAACCTGATCTTCAAGTTGAGACAACATACGACTCACTGCGGCCGGATCAACATTCAACATCTTCGACGCTTTACGTAACGAACCGTATTTCGACAAAGCATTAAGGTATTCCAGCGCGCGGATATTAAAGTGGTGCATTCAACTTCCTTGTGATTCCAGTGACTCTAAGAGCAAGCGTCTCATAAATTCGGCATTAACCGATATTCCAATTTGATGAGATAGGGTTTACGCTCATCAACTTGTGCACCGAGTCACTTCAGACAATGGTTGATCGGCTATTCAGGTGTTTTATTTGTTCCTAATAAGACAAAGGCGACAACTTTCGTTATCGCCTTTGTACTGTTGATTTCTGACTAAAAATGAATAACGACTATTTCAACGCCAATAATTTATCTGTGAACTCAGCGAAACCATATCCGCCGGGTTTCTTCATAACAACAACCGGATGATGCGATAACTTGGTCCAATAGTGTTCAATGTTCGCTACACCAACACTGAAAGGCAAAATTTCAAACATGTATTGGTCGTTCATCGAGTCACCAACATAGCAACTATGCTCTATTATCTCTTGCTCCGATAGCCCCTTCTCTTTGAGAAAGGCGGTCGATGTCGCTTTCTTAGAGTGCTCACCATACCAAGCATTAATGTGAATAGAGCTTGCTGTGGCATGTGCACCTAAAGCGTGAATCTTAGAGACAATCTCTTCAATAATGGCATCGTCGACTTTAGGACGATTTTGACCGATGTCGATCGCAACCTCACACAAGCGATAAGACTGATCCAGCGTTAAACTGAGCTCTGGGTAATCGCTCAAAATAGCTAATACTTGTTCTTTGAGCTTACTTTGATTAGCACTAATTTCTGGCAAAGGGATATCAGAACGCAATGTCAGATAACCATTTTTCTTTTCCATAATAAACGCACCATTCTCACCGAGAACCGCATCCACAGGCCATAGTTGCGCGATATGATCACACCAACCAGCACACGCACCCGTTACAGCCACAACCTTTTTCCCCGCATCTCTTAGCGCTTTCAAGGCCACCAAGGTTTCTGGTGGTAACTGTCCTTGCCAAGTTAAGGTATCGTCGACATCCGTCAGTACCCAATCAATGCTTTTCCAATTTAGGTCTAAATCATTCGTTACCGAATTCATTTCTACACCCTCAAATATAAACTAACTTATTAGTGTTAAAGTAAATTCGGTAAAAACATCACTAAACTTTCAGAGAAAGTCAGCAACATCAACACCGACAATAAAGCGAGTAGCAAAGGCACTACTTCTTTTACAAAGTCGACCATACGAACCTTCAAGATGGAACATACGGTAAACATCATCGAACCGAACGGTGGCGTCACACCACCAATCATAATATTGACGATCACGATAATGCCGAAGTGAACTGGGTTAACCCCTAGATTGAGCACAGCCGGAAGCAGCAACGGCGTTAAGATGATCATCGCGGCGCCACCTTCAATGAACATCCCAACAACGAGCAACAGTACGTTAATCAACAACAGCAAGACTAACTTGTTGTCGGTAAGCTCAATCAAAGCAGAAGCAACATTGTGCGGGATTTGCTCAAGCGTCATGTAATAACCGAAGACCATCGCTCCGATAATAATGAACATCACACTACTGGTGCCCTGCACCGTTTCACGCATGATGAGCGGGATATGTCGCAGGCCAAGCTGACGATAGACAAAAATGCCAATAATCGCACAAAGCAATACTGCGATTGCGCCCGCTTCTGTCGGTGTAAACAAACCAAAACGCATACCAAGAATAATGCCGAAAGGAATCAGTAACGCGGGAATCGCTTTTAGAAAGTAATGAAAACGCTCTTTCGCAGACGCAGGCTCAGAACGAGAAGGCTTATAACGACGCTTACGTGCGATAAACGCGATTGTCACCATCAGCGCTAACGCCATCAAAAAGGCAGGAACATAACCCGCGATAAACATCTGATGAACGGAAACATTAGCTAACAAGGCAAAGATGATTAAGTTAATACCCGGTGGGATAACAGGACTGATACTTGATGACGCCGCCGTCACTGCAGCTGTAAATGGCAGGTCATAACCGCGCTTAGTCATTTCAGGGGCAAGGATTTTTGATTGCATCGCGGCATCGGCATTCGCAGAGCCAGATATGCCACCCATTAGTGTACTCAACGCCACATTTACCTGCGCAAGACCGCCCGTTTTATGGCCAATCATTGAATCTGCAAAAGCCAATAAGCTTTTACTGATCCCCGCATAGTTCATCACCGAACCAACCATGATAAAGAACGGAATGGCTAACAATGGAAATGACTCTGTCGAGCTAATAAAGCGCTGCATTACCAAGCTGACGGGAATTGAGTCATTGATAAAGAGAAAGTACACCATTGCTGACGCGATCAATGAAAAGGCAATGGGTATATTCAATAGAAACAGAACAAAAAGAATGAGGATTGGAAGATAGCTTTCCATGAATCGTACCTACTTAAAAGAGCGCTTTAGAGAAGCAACATCGCTGACGATGAATCGAACCGTGTGGATTGCCATCAATGAGAAGCAAAGTAACAACACACCATTGATAGCAAAATATGACATGCCCATCACTGGTGTTACCTTGTTAGATAACATCAAGTATTGATAACTCAGAACGGCCATCAAGATGTTCAGAGCCAGTAGGAAAACAGAAACACATAATCTAAACGGGATTTTGGCTTTTTCAGGCAGCATGGCAACCACCACATCAACACCCATGTGAAGCTTATGCTTATAGCAGGAACTAATGCCTAAATAGACAGCCCATATGAAGCAAATAACCGAGAGTTCTTCACTCCAAGGGACAACAAATCCAAACCCATAACGTAAAACGACGTTAATGATGACAACCAAAACGGTAATCGAAATAGCAATAGAGGCGAGGATTTCTTCAATATTTTTCAATAAAAACAAAAGACTTCTCCAGTAAAGCACCCAACATCACGTCGGTTACTTCAGGAATAAACGGCCTGCAGGAAATCAGGCCGTCTTCATTAACAAATTAATCTACATTCGCACAATTACTGTGCAGCTCGAATCTCTTCTAACTCTTTCATGATCGTTGCGTGTATACCTTCGCTCCATGTTGGGAACTGGTTGTACACGTCAGCTGTCAACTCATTAAACTCGTCAGAGTTCACTTCATTAAACATAACGCCTAGCTCTTCAAGTTTCTGCGTGTATTCAACATCAAGCTTAACCAGCTCTGCAGTATTAGATTCTGCGCCCGCTTCTAGCTCTTCATTGATGATTTGCTGTTGCTCTGGCGTAAACTTGTCCCAAAGAGTCGGTGAAATGTAGATACCAACCGTGCCTAGGAAGTGTTTGGTCAAAGACATATTCTTCGCTACCTCGTAGATTTTGGTTGAGTACATGGTCAGGATTGAACCTTCAAGGCCGTCAACAACACCCTGTTGAACACCTGCATAGGTTTCTGGGAATGGCAGAGAAGCTGGAGCCGCGCCCATTGCTGAAAGCGTGCTGATGAACAACTGACTTTGTGGAACACGAATACGCATCCCTTTCATGTCTTCAGAGTTCACAATCTCTTTATTGGTGATCATGTGACGGAACCCAAACATGTAGTCTGCATTCAGTACTTTTATGCCTTTCTCTTCAGCTTTAGCCTTCAAGCCCGCGACAAATTCCGTATCCATCATCGCTAAATATTCATCATACGTGTTGTACAACATTGGGCCTGCCAGTGCAGCGAAGTTTGGTACGTAATCGCCTAGGTAGGTTAAATCCTCAACAGCAATCTAGTTTGCGCCGTTAACGACTTGCTCCAAGTTATCTTTATAAACCGGTAATTGACCACCAGGAAAAACTTTAATGTTTACCGAACCTTCAGTTCTTTCGCGTATTTTGTCGGTTGCTTTGATGAGCTCTTGGGTTAACAACTCGTTCTGAGTGAACACAAGGCTCATGTTGATATTGATCGGCTCATCTTTAGCGTCCGCTCCGGCCTTGTCAGCTTCACCACAACCAACAAGTAACGTTGCCGCCATAATTACTGTACCTAATAGCTTTTTCATTTTTAATCACCTTATCGTGGCTATCTTTTCTAAATATAGAGGGTGTTATTAAGTTTTCGTAGAGTATGTAAGTGAATTATTACATTCATATGAACATTTATCTTAGCCACTTGAACATATTGAGTATAAGGTCTCACTATTGTATAAACTCTGTACAACACCTTTAAGCTAGTTCTCATTTAAAATAAGCAGATATGGCGGATAGATAATAAATCTGTAATAAAGTAGAGCTACTGTTTCCTGAATTTTCAAATGAACATCGAGATTGAATTATGATCACAGGCCACCGCGGTGCCGCTTCTTTAGCACCAGAAAATACGCTAGTCAGTATTGAACAAGCAGCGAAAGCTGGTGCTACATGGATTGAAATTGATACCCAGTTAAGCGCTGATGGCACCCCAATGGTTTTTCATGATAAGACGGTAAATCGTTGCACTAACGGAACGGGCAATATCGCAGACTTAGATTTAACCGCTCTCAAAAAGTTAGATGCTGGCAGTTGGTTGGGTAGTGAGTTCGCGGGAACAACTATTCCGACGTTGAGTGAAGCGCTCGACAAGTGCCTAGAGCTCGATGTGACCTTAAACCTTGAGATCAAAATTTACGACGATAAGGCTATCCAACCTTTAGTTGAGAAAGTTGCCGCACTGGTTGAACAAAAGCAGTTCCCTGTTGAAAAACTGCTCATCTCAAGCTTCAAAAAAGAGGCACTGAGCCTTTGCCAGCAAATAATGCCAGAGGTTAAACGAGGCTTTATCTGCGAGGTTTGGAATGATTTCAGCCTAGAGTCACTTAAATCACTCGACCTTTACAGCATTCATATTGACCACCGAGTTCTTGATGAGAAAACGGCGAAAGCGATCAAAGATTCAGGTGCGGTTCTTAAAATATGGACGCTAAATGACCCCAAATTGGCGAACAAATATCTCAATCTAGGTGTTGATAACATCATTACCGACGTACCAAACCAATTTTAGTGAGCTTCTATGGAACTGAACCACCGCCAAAAACAAATACTCGCGACGCTTAAAGCGAATCAAGACGTACAGATTGATCATTTAGCCGAGCTATTTGCCGTAACCACTCAAACCATTCGTCGTGACGTCAACCACTTATGCGAGCAAGGTTTAGCACGAAGAGTGCATGGAGGCGTGAGCTTACCGACAACACTGACTAACACCAGTTATCGATTCCGAGCAGGCGTTGAATCAGAAATGAAAGACAGTATCGCCAAGGCTGTTGCAGATGCGATACCTGAAGGTTCAACGGTAATGATGGGCATTGGTACGACCGTCACTCGTATCGCACAGTATTTATTAGCTAAACCTGCATTACGAGTGATCACCAATAACCTGCAAGTCGCTCGAATCCTCGAAGCAAACGAGCAGATCGAAGTGTACTTAGCGGGCGGTTTATTTCGAAGAGAACATCAAGATATGGTGGGAAGTAGCGTAGTTCATTTCTTCTCAGATTTTGAAGCCGACATTGGCATTTGTGGTTGTGGCTCTGTAACAGACAGCCATTTCGCCATGGAGCATGAGCAAGTTGAAGCCGACCTTTCAAAATCTATTATCAAGAACAGCCGTGAAAGTTGGCTTGTCGCAGATGCCAGTAAATGGGGTCGTTTTGCTGCACTAAAAGTTGCGTCACTGGAGCAATTTGATCGTATATACACCAATAACAGCCAATTACCTTCGGAGCTAAACATACACTTAGTAGAAGACGCTACTCATACTTAGATAAAAAGGGCTAGCTATTTCAAAATACCTAGCACTCTAAGCAAATAAGTTTAGGCATCAAGCACTAGGCTCGGTCGAATCAAATCATAGATGTAATCTAGTTCATCACTTTTCTGAAGCTGGCTGTTGATGATGCCACCAGCCATGTGAGAATGCCCACCTCCAAAACCGATCCCTTTATCGTTCAGTGCCCTTTTAACTATATTTGCGACATTGTTATTGGAACACTCTGAACGAAGAGAGATAAAGGTTTTCTCATGACTCTTCGCAGTGAGCACAATGATATCAAGCTCATCAACACTTAATAGAAAATCACCTAATACACCGAGCATATTTTTAGGACAACCTTCAGGAAGCACCGCAAATGCTGCATTTTTTTCACGGCGTAAGTTAGTAAGCATTGAATTGAAAAGTTGCAATTCGTGGAACTCGACCTGATTACGACAAATCTTGTTGACCATGGTATTGTCTGCCCTCTCTTGAAGGTACAGCAGTGCTTTTAGATCAGCCGATCCTACAGCCCGAGTAAAGTTAGCGGTATCAAAGCTCAAACCGACCAATAGTGCTGTTGCAACTTTTTGTGGCATCGGCAAAGAAAAATAGCGGTAATACTCGACCATCATGGTTGCTGTTGCGCCATAATTTGCTCGCACATCTGAGTACCATACAAAATCAGGAACTTTGACTTGGTGGTGATCAATTACTGCGACTTCTAAGCCTGGAACGTCGGTAACGTTCTTTTCACCAATGCAGCCATCAACAACAATAATCTTGTCGTCAGGTTGTAGCTTCAAGTCTTTTGGTTCATAGATCGGAATCTCCAACCAATCTATGAGATTCCTAAGTGACACTCTATCGATGTAACCATGAAAGGTAATAAATGGATGAAAGCCTTTCTTTTTTAATAGGTAAGCCAGAGCGTACGCCGAAGACAATGCATCATGGTCTGGGAAGTCATGAGCTTGGACAATGATTCGTTTATTGCCTTTGAGTCTTTCTAGAAAGGTATCGAATTTTGAATTTGCCATAATCCAACTGCTGATAAAAGCTCTAGCTTTGTAAGAAACTAGAGCTGGTGTGTTAATGCTTAACTCTTATGAATCAAACGATACTCTGTGTTCGATAAAATCGCTTCTTCAAGGGCGTCGACACCTAATGTACTGTAACCATAGAAGTTTGGTTTGGCGCTCAACCTCAAAGACTGGACGCTCGAAACGACATCTTCGTCCATCGTTAACGAATCAACTACAGCGGCCAGCAAATTCCTATTGCCTTTTGTCATTGGCGTAATAAATTCACTAACACCACTGATTGAAGAATAGAGATATCCGAATTCCCCGCCGTTGTTTTCTTCAATGTAATAATTACCGGTTCTAGCGAACGACGCTCGGATTTCATTGACACTTTCAATGGCATTAAAAGGCTGGTTAAAAAACGCTGAACCACCTGTATGTTCTTGTGTTTCAGGTGCAAAACCTTCATCAGGGAGGACAAGGTAAGCGACAATAGCGTTATCTCTAGTAATCGTAGACAGTATGAAATTATCATCTTGATAATACTTGATCACATCATCACTGCTTGAACGTTTTATATATACCGGTGCGCCAAACGTTTGATCCAAAGCTTCAGCGGATGACCGAATATATATTCTCTCTAGCTTTTTATGAGATGGAATATCCGTCATTTGAGAAAGACCAAAGTCGAACATCTTTTCCAATGCATCAAAGCTGTCATTAAAGCCACCCAAAGCAATAGAAATAACCGAGACCAAACCTATAGTACGAGCTAGGCCGCCTTTCTTTTGCTCTTCTAGCAGTGATTCTTGCGCGTCTTGGAGTTCTTGTAATTCCTCTTGAATATCTTGAGAAATATCAGCTCTCTGTTCTTCAGACATTTTTAACCTTTGATCTTATCAATTGTATCCATCAATGCATCTTTGCCGTCTTCAGCACGTTCCTGCACTCGCTCAAAAGCATCGGTGTCCATGATATCTTCAATTTCGTCGCGGTAATTAAGGCCTAGGTAAATACCAATAGCGATGAAAACTTAACAACCACCTACTAAAGTAGGTGGGTTAGTATTACGGACTGAAAGTCCGG
>NZ_OSDX01000071.1:0-22358 GCF_900382755.1 Vibrio sp. Evd11 | reverse complement strand
TAGCCTCAAGGAACAATCACCACCGCCCTAGGCGGTGGTTTTGAGGAGCCAATAAAAAACGGCCTGCAATGCAGGCCGTCTTGTAAATGTCATAAGTCAGTTCAATATTTTCACTGAGCTTTAACTAATCTTGTCACTGAGCTAGTCACGCAAGCTTTGTTGATCCGTCATCTTGATTAATCGCGTAAATAAATCAACCAATACCACATGCCAACAAAGATACCGCCGCCGATGATGTTACCGATAGTAACGGGCAGCAAGTTGTTCATCAGAAAGTCCATCATGTTTAGGTCAACATAGTCTGCTGGATTAGCCCCTGTCATTGTCCAGAATTCAGCTGGAGCAAATGTTTTGATACCGATAGCTAAAGGAACTTGGAACATATTCGCAATACAGTGCTCAAAGCCCGATGATACAAACATCGCAACAGGTAAAATCAGTACTGCAATTTTGTCAGTCAGTGTTCGTCCACTAAATGTCATCCATACCGCGATACAAACCAATACGTTACACATGATGCCAAGCGCGATAGCTTGGATAAAACCATGGTGCATTTTGTGCTGAGAGATGGCCATCGCATTCAAACCCACTTGCCCATGGTCGAACATGTACTGTTTAGTCAGAAGCATGCATGCCACTAGCAATAAGGCACCAATAAGGTTACCGATATAAACGGTCGCCCAGTTCTTGACTAGGGTTCCCCAGCTAATCTTGCCACTTGCGCGAGCAACAAGAGTGAGCACCGAACTGGTAAACAGTTCACCGCCAGTAACAACAACGAGGATTAAGCCCAAGCTAAATGCAAGGCCACCTAGTACGCGAGTAATACCCCAAGGTAAATCACCAGCGCCAGTGGTTACAATTGTGTAGAACACAAACGCAATACCGATATGTATGCCAGCTGAAATCGCTAGGAGAAAAGATTTGGTTGGATCTTTGGTTGCTTTACCTACGCCAATATCTGCAGCGCGCTCAGCCATTTGTGGCGGTAATAATGAGTCAAATTGGTTCAGATTCATGATGATTTACATTTTGAAACATGTTGTCGGGAGCGAGATAATCCTCTCTTTCATTTCTGAATTCAAGAGCTATTTGGGACTCAAAATACCTCCCACAACCTTGTGGAAAGGAAATAGCCCAAGTTATTCAAAATTCATACAACTTTAGTAGTAAAAAGAAAACTACGCTGAATGAAACGTTACCAACTTAAAAAATGGCACACTTATAAATATCAATAAGTTACGAAATAAAACAAAAGAATAACGTACACTATAATGACAAACAGACCGCTGTTGCCTCTAGATTTTGATATAGATCAACAGAACGTAAAAAAGCGCCCTGAGGCGCTTTTAAGTCAATCACAAATAAAGAAATTAGTTATGCTAAACCGAAGGTTCAATCACTTGTTCTGATGATTGCTCTAAAGCGGCATCTTCAAGGTTGGACTCAACGTTAGTCGGTGTCACGTCGGAGTGACTTTCGGTAGCAACTTTACCACCTAAGCTTTTCAAACTATCCACCAACTCTTCCAAGCTTTTTATGTGAGCATCACTCTTAGTAACCTGCTCATCCAAAAACTCGTTATGTTTGTTTGTCTCAGCAAGCTGTTGGGCTTGTTTCTGATTTTCGAGTTCCAAATCGGCAAGTTGTTCTGAAAGTGCTTCAACCTCAGACTTCAGTTGCGTAGTCATATCAGAGCTTTTAAGCGCTTTAATACTCTCGACGATTTTCTGAGCTTGAAGGCGCAACACCACATCACGGTAGTCTTGATCATTCAGGATCTGAGAAATACTCAAAAACTGGTTCTCGGCATTCAATACCGATTGCTCAAATCGATCACCCTTCACGTTAGCAAGCAACTTAACTTCATGCGCAACACTTCTCACGTGATTCAATTCGAATTCAGCGGCTTTAACGGCGTCTTCGATAATTGATTTTTCACGAGGACTTGCCTTAACTTGATTTTCCGCCAATGCAATTTGAGAACTTGCTTTAGCAAAGGTAAGCGGCACTACATCATCAAAGTCTTCATCTTCTAAGAACTCTAATTCGTTTTTCAGCGGTTCAATGTATTTCTTATGGGCGACTTTCACTTCTAATGAGCGAGCGTGGTTAAGAAACTCAACCTGTGCTTCCTGAGCATCTTCAAGCTCATCGACCAATACGTATTCAAATAACTCACTGTATTCAGCGTAAAGCCTCTTATAGTTCGACGCGAACATCGTATCGGCACCCAAATATTTCAGATAGTCCATCTGAACAATCGAATCCGCTAGTACTCTATCGGCCTTTTTCTTTAACACTAGAATCGAATCATAGTTTGATTTAACCAAAGCGATTTTTTCATCAAAAGCTTCAGCGTACGTTAGGCTCGAAAAAATTGAATAGCTTTTCGTTAGACGAGTTTCGTCTTTCAGTAAATCGGCATAAATGCTTTCAGCATCATCCCAAGCATCTAGTAGTTCATTGTAATTTTCTGGCGCATAAAGAGACAATTGAACATGGCTTTCAAGCTTACTTTCCCATTCGAGATGAACACTTTGCACAGAATCAAACGTGCGGGCATTTGATGAAGACTCACTGCCATTCGTGCTTTGGTTCGCTTCTGTCTGTTCAGAGGGAGTGCTCTGACACCCTGCAATTGCAAATAGCATACTGATCATTAATGCTACTTTGTTGGCTCTCACTGATGCATTTCCTTTTTTAAACAATATTTGCTCGATGCATTATATTTCTAGTCTCACAATATATTACAACCACTTAGCAATAAACATCATTCATTAATGAAGCGTGTGAAATTCGCCCAATTAAACAAAAAACAACTGCTCATGCGCTGATTAATCATTCAATTTGGTATCACTTATCAATTCTCTTTATTTGCTATTGCCTGAGTTGTGAATGCGCACTAAGGTGAAGGTAGAGAACGTTATGAATATATAGGTTAATTATGAAGTACAACGCTGAAAACATTGCTGATTTAAACCTCCTTCTTCAATTTGATGTAAGTAGCGCAGCTACTGGAATTAAAGTTCATCAAGAGGCAGCTCAAGAAACTCAAGACGCTGTTAAGCGCCTATTCGAAAAGAACCTTTGTACTCAGCCAGACGGCGGTTACCTAACAGATGAAGGTATACAGATGGCAGAGCGCGCAGACAAACTACTTCGCGTACTAAACTAAAGCTCCATTGTTCTAGTAAAAACTCCACTTGCCTCGGCCGTGGAGTTTTTTCATTTTTGAGCAAAGGTTTGTTAGGCTTATTGTAAATTCGTCATTTGCAGTTGTGAGGAACACATGGCTTCTATATTTATTGTTGGTGCTGGCTGGGTTGGAGCGCCCTTATCGGAACATCTCGTCAAACATGATAACCAAGTCGTCGTGACGAAGACCACCCAAGAAGGCGCTGACGCTATTGGCAACGAACGCACTCCTTGTGAAGTATTCAGTTTTGATGCAATACAACCTGAACGCTCTATTGGCCAACTCTACTCACTCCTATTGGAAAACAATACTGAGATAGTGATTGGTAGCTTTCCTCCCGGCTTTAGAAAAGGCGCTGGTGTCGAGTACGCCGACTCTTGGCAACAACTGACCAGTGCTTGCCAGAAGGCTAACGTGAAAAAGCTCATTATGGTCAGTTCAACGACGGTATATCCAACCAAGCCCGGAGTTCTGTACGAGCAAGACGCCTCACTCACTCTTTCTACCTCAGAAAACGAGCAAGCATCCGCATTTTCGGACAATGCACGCGTGATGCTGAAGGCTGAACAACTGGTGATGGATTCCGGCATCGATTACACCATTCTTCGTTTCAGTGGGTTAATCGGCCCTAGCCGTCACCCATCTCGATTCGCAAGCAAGCTAAAGCAGGTCAGCTCTCAAGCACCAGCCAACATGCTTCACCTTGATGATGCGATTGGTGCGGTCGATTTCGCCATCAATCAACTGCACAATGAAATCGTAAACGTCACCACACCAAATACAGTGAGCAAGGCAGAGTTCTACGCAGCAGCATTAAAAAGTGCCAATAGCAGCGAGCCACTCCCTCCTATTGTCGACACCCCAGACAAGCTGATCTCTTCTAAAAAGATCCTCGGTTTAGGTTACTCGTTTAAATTCGATTCCACATTGGACGCTCTTTATGACTAAGCAATCCATAGCTAAGCAAGCCGTAACAAAGAACTCAAAGGGTAAGCTATATCACTCGATCGACACCCTTTGGAACTTCATGTCGATGGATCATGACATCACGCCTTCAGATTGTATATTTGTGTTGTGCAGTAACGACACTCGCGTTGCTGAATACGCAGCTGAGCTCTATCACCAAGGTGTGGCGCCTTATATCGTATTTTCTGGCGGTGTGGGACGCTTTACTGAAGGCAGTTTTGAACGCTCAGAGGCTGAAACATTCGAGGCTATCGCTCGAGATGCTGGCGTGCCTGACTCTGACATTATCATTGAGAAGCACGCAACCAATACTGGGGAGAACGTACGATTCACCCACAAATTGTTGACTGAGCGTGGACTATCACCGAAACGCCTGACCTTAGTACAGAAACCCTTTATGGAGAAACGTACTTACGCCACGTTTGCTAAACAGTGGCCTGACGAAGTGACCGAGATTCAAGTCACTTCACAATGGCAAGACTGGGTTGATTACTTTAACGAAGAGTTACCATTAGACATGGTGTTGGGTGCTCTCATTGCTGACTTCGAACGAATCAAGTCTTATCCAGCGCAAGGATTTCAGATTGAGATGCCGATTCCTGATGACGTTGATCATGCTTACCAAGCATTGAAGAAGCTGGGTTTCGAATAAAACTTAAAGTAACGTAATACTCCTTTTCAGGAAACAAAAACGGTGGCACTTGGCCACCGTTTCTTATTCTTAACTATTACTTAAGCTTGTTGATTTCAGCTTTGTTCACTTAAGAAGAATCAACCAAAAAGCCGCTTATTTACCTAACGCTTCTTTGTAGTGCAAACGGCAAGCTGAAACATATTGGTCATTACCACCAATAGCCACTTGGTCACCTTCAGCAATCGCAACACCGTGCTCATCAGTACGAATCACCATATTCGCTTTACGGCCACAGTGACAAATCGTTTTTAGCTCAACCAGTTTGTCTGCCCAAGATAATAAGTAACGGCTACCTTCAAACAGTTCACCCAAGAAGTCAGTGCGCAAACCGTAACAAAGTACAGGGATGTGCAGCTTATCAACCACTTCTGTTAGCTGGTAAACCTGCTCTTTCGATAAGAACTGACACTCATCGATCAAAACACAATGACGCTTTTCTTCTTCATTGAGTTTTTGTATCGCGTCAAACATATTGGTGTCGTTTTTAAACAGTTGAGCTTCAGATTGAAGACCAATTCGCGAGCTAACTTTACCGATACCATAGCGATCATCTAGCGCTGCAGTAAAGATCACTGGCGTCATGCCACGCTCTTGGTAGTTAAATGAAGATTGAAGAAGCGTTGTCGATTTACCCGCATTCATTGCCGAGTAATAAAAATACATCTGAGCCACAGAAATATTCCTGTTAATTAAAAGTTGAAGATAAAAGCAAAGGTGAAATTAGAGAATTTTTGCTAGAAAAAAGGGCTGAAAATCAGCCCTTTTTATAAGATTTACTTACGACGCCAAGTCGTGCCTTCTGGGCCATCTTCCAGAATAATGCCCAACTCGTTTAGCTTATCACGTGCAAGGTCGGCGTTAGCCCAATCCTTCGAAGCGCGAGAATCATTACGTAGCTTAATAAGGCCTTCGATTTCTGCTACTTCGTCGTCATTACCCGCAGCATCACCTTTAAGGAAAGCTTCTGGGTCTTGATGAAGAATACCGATGATGTCGGCAAGTTCACGCATCAATGCACCGAGAGCACTTGCTTTTTCAATGCTTTCAGTCTTGATACGGTTGATTTCACGAGCCATTTCGAACAGCACTGAATAAGCTTCAGGTGTATTGAAATCATCGTTCATTGCCGTAGAGAAACGAGTTACATACTCTTGACCACCAGCAGGAGCTGCGGTTAGGTCTAGGCCACGAAGTGATGTGTATAAACGTTCAAGCGATGCACGTGCTTGGTTTAGGTTATCTTCGCTGTAGTTCAGCTGGCTACGGTAGTGACCAGACATTAGGAAGTAACGCACTGTTTCTGCATCGTAATGCTGAAGTACGTCACGGATAGTGAAGAAGTTACCCAGTGACTTAGACATTTTTTCTCTGTCTACCATCACCATGCCGCTGTGCATCCAAGTATTCACATATTGAGTACCGTGTGCGCAGCAAGATTGTGCAATTTCGTTCTCGTGATGCGGGAACTGTAGATCTGAACCTCCACCGTGGATATCGAAATGGTTACCAAGGATAGACGAGTTCATTGCTGAACATTCAATGTGCCAACCTGGACGACCTGGACCCCATGGAGATTCCCACGTAGGTTCACCTGGCTTAGACATCTTCCAAAGAACGAAATCTAACGGGCTGCGTTTTGCAGAATCAATATCAACACGAGCACCAGCTTGAAGCTGATCAAGGTCTTGCTTAGAAAGCTTACCGTATTCGTCGAATTTCTTAACTTCGAACATCACGTCGCCGTTGCTTGCCACATAAGCAAAACCACGGTCAATCAGCTTTTGAACCAGTTCAATAATTTCAGTGATGAATTCAGTTGCGCGAGGCTCTACATCTGGACGCTTCATGTTCAACGCATCGAAGTCTGCGTGCATTTCACCGATCAAACGCTCAGTCAGAGAATCACAAGACTCGCCGTTTTCGTTAGCGCGCTTGATGATTTTGTCATCGATATCTGTGATGTTACGAACGAAGTTCAGATCGTAACCAAGGTAACGAAGGTAGCGAGTTACTACGTCGAAAGAAACGAACGTACGGCCATGACCAATGTGACAGAGATCGTAAATGGTTACCCCACAGACATACATGCCGACTTTGCCAGCTGTAATTGGTTTGAATTCCTCTTTCTGTCTTGTGAGTGTGTTATAAATTTTTAGCATGATCTCTATCTATATTTGTGTATTAATCAAAATAAGAGGGCAAGTATATCAATTCATGCGTTATTAGGTAATCCCCCAAAGCAGTAATTACCTCAAACAACCAAGTTAAGTTAATGATTTGGTGTTTTGAAAGTCCGCCAACATGCGCTAGAATTCGAACTTCATATTAAAAAGACAGTAAGGTAACAATCATGATCATCCTTCACACAAATTTTGGTGACATCAAAGTTCAACTTAACGAAGAAAAAGCACCAGAAACAAGCGCAAACTTCCTACAGTATTGCCGTGACGGTTTTTACGACAACACGCTATTCCACCGTGTTATCGATGGTTTCATGGTTCAAGGCGGCGGCATGACTTCTGGCCTTAAAGAAAAAACAACTCGTGCGACTATCAAGAACGAAGCGAACAACGGCCTAGCGAACAAAGTGGGTACACTAGCAATGGCTCGTACTATGGAACCGCATTCAGCGAGCTCTCAGTTCTTCATCAACGTTAACGACAACTCTTTCCTAAACTTCCGTAGCGAAAGCCTAGACGGTTGGGGCTACTGTGTATTCGCAGAAGTAGTTGAAGGCATGGACATCGTAAACAAGATCAAAGGTGTTAGCACTGGTTCTATGGGTATGCACCAAGATGTACCTCTAGAAGAAGTGATCATCACTGGTACTACAATCGAAGCTTAATTACTTGCTTTCGATTAGGGCGTATTGACCTTTTGAGCTGATTTTTGCAGCGAGTTGCTGGGGATTTATACAAGGCAGAGGCTTTGATGTGTAGCTAGCCTACATAAGAAGCCGATAACGCAGTAGAAATAACCAGCAAACGCTGCCCAAAGGGTTCGGCTAAAAGCGTTTTACTCTTTGTTGAGGGAAATTTGCTTAGAATGACTAGGCTTCCTATCTCTCGCCTCGATTAAAACGCTTTTATCTCGAACAAAATTTAACCGCCAAAGGTCAACACGCCCTAGTATTAATAATTGATGAGCCGATAAAATCAGGATATAGGGAGCGAATCGCTCCCTTTTTTAGACCTATGAAAACATATTTTATATCAGACCTGCACCTTGCTCCGTCACGACAAGACATCACCGATTGCTTCCTCACTTTCATGAAGAACGAAGCGGTAGAAGCGGATGCACTCTATGTATTAGGTGACCTTTTCGAATTCTGGATTGGTGACGACGACAAAAGTGAGTTTGCGACCTCTATTCGCCAAGCGTTTATTGATTTGGTGAAAACTGGCGTGCCTTGCTACTTCACACAAGGTAACCGTGACTTCCTAGTCGGTAAGAAATTTGCCAAACAAACAGGCGTGCAACTTCTTGACGAAGTATCAACGATCGATATCTACGGACAAAAAGCGGTCGTACTGCATGGTGATACCCTATGTACCGAAGATGTAAAATATCTCGCCTTCCGCGAAAAAGTGCATCAACCATGGCTGCAATGGGTCTTCAACAGAATTCCATTTTTCATCAAGAAGAAAATTGTCTCGAAGGTTCAATCTGATATCAAAGATGACAAGCAAACTAAATCGCTCGACATCATGGATGTGACACAACAAGAAGTCGCAGATGTGATGGCGCGAAACAACGTCGATCTGATGATTCACGGCCATACTCATCGCCCTGACATCCACACCTTTGATACTAATAATTGCAGTAAAACCCGTGTCGTATTGGGTGATTGGTATACTCAAGGTTCAGTGCTGGTGTTCACTCCGCAAAGTTTTGAACTACAGAATCGAGAGTTTAGCAATAGCTTTCAACATCCGTCTTAAACTTTCACTTTGATTATTATTGTCGGTCAGACTTTCTTTGATTGTGTATGGTAATTTCCACTGAATTAGCTATTATCTCTCTATCAGAAATAAACCGAACACAGTACCAAGTTGAAATATTCATACGTAGCGCGTCAACCAATACTCGATACAGACAAGAAAACCATAGGTTACGAGTTGCTATTCAGGGACGGTCCTAAGAACACTTTCCCTGAAGTAGAGCCGGAGCTCGCTACTAGCCGTTTGCTTTCCGACCACTTTTTATCAACTCACTATAATACGTTGGGTGATAAGCTGGGGTTCGTTAACTTTCCTTATACAAGTCTGATTAACTTGGTCCCGACGCTGTTTCCAAAAGAAAGCCTCGTTGTTGAGGTTCTTGAAGACTGCGAACCAACCGACGAACTACTTGAAGCAATCAAAGCCATCTATGATGCGGGTTATACCATCGCATTGGACGACTTTGTGCCAAGCAAAGCGTGGAAGCGCTTCTTACCGTACGTTTCAATTATCAAGTTTGATATCCGTTTGATCTCAATTGCGAAAGCTTCGATGTTCATGAACTCTCTCAAAGGGTTAGACATTAAGTTCCTCGCTGAAAAAGTAGAGACTTACGACGAATATCAAGAAGCAAACCAAGCAGGCTTCACCTACTTCCAAGGTTACTTCTTCAGTAAGCCGGAAATGATCCAAACTCGTGCTCTCAACCCTGCGTTTTTGACGATTGTTCAGCTGTTGAAAGAGATCGCTAACGACCCTATCGACTTTGGTGAAGTTGAACGTCTGATCACATTAGACGTCACGCTGTCTTACAAGTTACTTGCCTATGTGAACTCTGCCGGAGGCTCAGCAACAACCATTCGTTCATTTCGCCAAGCGCTTATTTTTCTTGGCGAGCAAAAGCTACGTAAGTTCGTTTCACTTGTGGCGATTGCATCCGCGAAAGAAGACAAGCCAGATTCGCTCTATGGTTTAGCGGTATTACGTGCACGTGAGTGTGAACTCTTAGTCGAGAAGATGAATGTGAAAGTTGAACCCGGACAAGCCTTTTTGACCGGTATGTTCTCCCTACTCGATTCTCTGTTTGACCAACCGTTGAAGCAAGTACTGGACTCAGTGCCAATTGATGAAGAGATTAAGCAAGCTCTGATACAACGCAAAGGCGTATTAGGTGCGATCTTGGCGATGGTTATCGCTTATGAACAAGCTCGATGGGATGAAGCAACGCGCATTCGTAAACTGCTCAAACTAAGCGAAGCAGAGCTCGGGCAAGCTTATGACGAAGCGACGACTTGGGCTCAAGAGCTGTTATCACCGTCGTTGAAATAGTCCACTTCACATAACCGTACCAATGGAAACTAAACTTTGGCGAGCAATCGTTTCTTGGTAAACTCCCACGCATTCATTTATGGCCTCTTAATAGAGGCCATTTTTACAGGATTTGACTATGTCTTCATGCCCATGCGGTAGCAAAAATACTTACCAACAATGCTGTGAATCAGCACACCTTAACCACAGTGCCGTTGAAACACCTGAGCAATTGATGCGCTCACGTTATTCTGCACATGTACTTGGTTTGGTAGATTATGTGGTTGCTACTTACCATCCAAGCTGCAATGCAGAATCGCAGAGAGAAGGTATTGCCGAATCTATCGATAGTGATTGGGCGGGTCTAGAAGTTATAGATACAGCAACAGGCTCACACGAGAACGAAGGCTTTGTTGAGTTTAAAGCTTACTTCAATGACGAAGGCGAACACTACTGCATGCAAGAGCGCTCGCGATTCGTTCGTGAAGGCGGTCTTTGGTATTACATTGATGGCACCTTCCCTGAACAAGAAGAAGCTACACAACCAGAGATAGATCCTCGCTTAAACCAAACGGTTGAGAGCTTTAAGATCGGACGCAACGACCCATGCATTTGTGGCAGTGGTAAGAAATATAAAAAGTGCTGCGGGTAACTCGTACATCTAGGAAGTCAGATTAAGAGAAGAGATTCCTGATGTCGCTTGGGCTCCTCGAAATGACAACGCCTAAAGGTGAAGAGATGTACCCAAGAATTGAACGCTAAAAAAGCCCCGTAAACATGTTTGTTTACGGGGCTTTTATTTGTCTTTTACGTGGTTCTATTAATCTAAAGAGGGCTTACTTATGGCGCTCTTTTAATTTGTTCACCACGTCGTTCATCGATAGGCCTTGGTCTTGTAAAAGAACCATCAAGTGATAAATCAAATCCGCAGATTCGCACACTAACTCCGCCTTATCGCCCGACGTCGCCGCAAGCGCGACTTCAACGCCTTCTTCGCCCACTTTTTGCGAAATACGCTTGGTGCCACGGGCATATAAGCTGGCAGTATAAGAAGACTCAGGGTCTGCGTCCTTGCGGGCAGCCAGTAGCTGCTCAAGCTGATGAAGCCACACCATCTGAGACTCTTGTTGTTTGTCTCCGTCCCAGCACGTTGTAGTACCAGTGTGGCATGTTGGGCCAATGGGATTAACCTTGACCAGCAAGGTGTCGCTGTCACAGTCCAAGGCAATGTTCTGCAGTTGCAATACATTGCCCGACGTTTCACCTTTCGTCCAAAGACGCTCTTTGGTGCGAGAGAAAAACGTCACTTGGCCAGTTTCGCCTGTTTTCTCGAGTGCTGCTGGGTTCATGTATCCCATCATCAGCACTTGGCTAGATTGGTAATCTTGAACAATAGCTGGCACTAAGCCACCCACTTTTTCCCAATCAATACGCTCTGACAATGCGCCTACTTCTGTTTTTGATAAGCTTACGGGTTCAAAACTCATAGTCGCACCTCTACATCTTGTTGTTTTAAATACTGTTTAAGTTCACCAATATTGATGACTTGTTTGTGGAATACCGAAGCCGCAAGTGCTCCATCCACGTTGGTCTTTTTATAAGCTTCAGCAAAGTGCTCCATCGCACCTGCGCCACCTGACGCAATCAATGGAACGTTACATACTGAGCGAACCATGTTGAGTTGTTCGATGTCGTAACCGTTACGGACACCATCTTGGTTCATCATGTTCAACACGATCTCACCTGCGCCACGCTTCTGTACTTCTTGCACCCAATCTTTGGTTTCCCATTTGGTTGCTTTAGTACGCGCTTCATCGCCAGTGAATTGGTAAACCTGATATTTACCGGTTTCTTTATCGAAGTATGAATCGATACCAACAACGATACACTGCACGCCAAACTTATCAGCAAGGTCAGTGATCAGTTGCGGATTAGCCAATGCCGGTGAGTTGATTGACACTTTGTCCGCACCAAACTCAAGAATACGTGCTGCATCTTCCGCTGATTTAATACCACCAGCCACACAGAAAGGAATATCAATCACTTCTGCTACACGTTTTACCCAGCTCTTGTCGACTACACGACCATCGCTTGATGCAGTGATATCGTAAAATACTAATTCATCAGCGCCCTCTTCCGCATAACGTTGCGCTAACGGAACGATGTCACCAATAATTTCGTGGTTACGGAACTGAACGCCCTTAACCACCTGTCCATCACGGACATCCAAACAAGGGATTATTCGCTTTGCCAACATGCAAATGCCTCCTCAGCGGTGAATTTGCCATCAAGCAGTGCGCGACCCACAATCACGCCAGCAACGCCGCTGCCTTTAAGCGCTTCGATATCAGCTAAGCTGCCAATGCCGCCCGATGATTGGAATTGTACCTGTGGGTACTGCTTACAAAGATCAACATAAAGCTCTACGTTTGATCCTTCTAGCGTGCCATCTCGCGAAATATCTGTACACAGAACGTGTTTAAGGCCAACCGTTAGATAGTCTTCAATCAGCGCTTCAATGGTCACGCCTGAATCTTCTTGCCAACCTGAAATCGCGACTTTACGTGTACCGCTTTCGTCAATATTGATGTCCAGAGCCAGCACGATTTTTTCCGCACCGTACTTCTCCATCCAACCTTTAACCAACTCAGGTTGCTTAACTGCTGTAGAACCAACCACAACGCGCTGCGCGCCAGCTTCTAGCAGATCAACGACATCTTGTTCGTTACGCACACCACCACCAATCTGGATGTTCGCAGGCGTGCTAGCAAGTAGCTTAGCGATCAAGTCTAACTGACGAGCCGTTGTATCTTTTGCACCGGTTAAATCAACAAGGTGAAGCCAACCTGCGCCAGCTTGGTGATACAGGTTGAACTGCTCTGCTGGGTCTACTTTGTATTCTGTTACTTGCCCGTAGTCCCCTTGGAATAAGCGAACTACTTGGCCTTCAATTAAATCTAACGCGGGAATAATCATTTACATTCCTTATAGGGCAACGTTAGCCGCTGCCAAATCCTTATTACAATTCCAAGAAGTTCTGAATCAGCTTAGAGCCAGCTTTTGACGAACGCTCCGGGTGGAACTGAACACCATAATAGTTGCCACTTTGCACTGCGGCTGTGAACGGATTACCGTAATCACATTGTGCGATAGTGTAATCACCCACCGGCATTGCGAAGCTATGGACAAAGTAGAAGTACTCGCCTTCTTCAATGTCTTTGAATAAAGGGTGGTTAGGTGTCGCGGTAACTGTGTTCCAACCCATGTGTGGTAGCGGTAAATCACCCGTTTCAAGTAAACGAACTTCACCGTCACACAAGCCTAAACATTCAACCAGCACGTCAGCCTTTTGGCCTTTCTCTTGAGACAATTTGCCTAACAGCTGCATACCTAAACAAATACCTAGCAGAGGCTTCTCTACTTGCTTCACAAGAGAAACAAGGTCGCGCTCTTGCAAGTTCTTCATTGCCTCACTTGCTGTGCCTACACCCGGTAGGAAAAGCTTGTCGGCAGCTAGAACCACTTCTGGCTCTTTTGAAATCTCAACCGCATAGCCCAGACGTTCAATCGCAAATTTCACCGATGAAACGTTGGCACAACCGGTATCAATGATGACTACTTTCTGATCTTTCATTGTCTTTCCTTGCTAACGTTAGCCTTACAGAACGCCTTTGCTGCTTGGTAACTCGTTACCTTCAACTTTAATTGCTTGGCGAAGAGTACGGCCAAACGCTTTAAACAAGCTCTCAATGATGTGGTGATCATTATTGCCAGCAGAAGAAAGGTGTAGCGTACAAGCCAGTGTGTCGGTTAGAGAACGGAAGAAGTGAACCACCATCTCAGTTGAAAGATCACCCACTTGTTCACGGCTGAACTTAGCATCGAACTTCAGGTATGGGCGACCAGAAAGGTCTAGCGCACATTGAGCTAAACACTCATCCATTGGCAAGCTGAAACCAAAACGGCCAATGCCACGTTTGTCGCCTAGCGCATCTTTCAGTGCTTGGCCTAGCGCAAGCGCCGTGTCTTCTACCGTGTGGTGATCATCAATGTGTAGATCGCCCTTCACAGTCAGGTTCATTTGGAAACCGCCATGTGTCGCGATTTGATCAAGCATGTGATCGAAGAAACCCATGCCAGTATCGATCTTATTGCCTCCGGTTTCATCAAGGTTTACGGCTACCTTAATGTCGGTTTCTTTGGTCGTACGAACTACTTCAGCAACACGAGCATTAACCGTTAGATCTTTAACGATCTGTGGCCAGTTAAGTGTGCCTTCAGTTTGCGCATCTGGTCCGTATTGGATACCACGAATTGCCATGTTCTCAGCAAGTTGAAGATCCGTCATTCGATCGCCAATCACGACTGACTTTTGGAAGTCGACTTTACCGCCTTGAAGGTATTCTTTAACCATACCTAGCTTTGGTTTGCGGCAAGAACAGTTGTCTTCATCAAAGTGAGGGCAGATTAGAACATCATCAAACTTAACGCCCTGAGATTCAAAGAACTCCATCATCATATTGTGCGGAGCATCGAACTCTTCTTGCGGGTAGCTATCTGTGCCTAGACCATCTTGGTTAGTCACCATAACTAAGCGATAACCAGCATCTTGCAGTGCAAGTAGGCTAGGAATCACTAACGGTTCGAATTTTAGCTTGTCTAAACGGTCTACTTGAAAGTCGACTGGCGGCTCAACAATTAAGGTGCCATCACGGTCTATAAAAAGTATTTTCTGTTGTTTACTCACTTGAACTTCCTTTTAATTTTAAATCTGGTGGCCTAGCAAAAATCAAACGCTAACCCAAATAATGGTTTCATTTGCCAGCCGATTATTAATCAACTCAAGACTGACAAATGTTATTACTGATAAGCCGTTCGTTACTGATAAAAGTTACGAATGAATCCAAGTGTCTTTTCGCACTCTTCGCGGTTACCAATACTAATGCGAACACAGTTTTCAATTGGCGAATTACGTAAAATAATACCGCTGTCCCATGCTGCTTTGAATAAATCATCACCGTTAGGGAATTTAACCAGAAGGTAATTACCCCAACCATCGAATACCGTTATTTGAGGCATGCATATTAGGCCCGCTTGTAAATAAGCTCGGTTGGCACTCAAATCAAGAACCTGAAATTTTGCTCTTGCTAACCCGTGTTCTGACAGCGCTTGAACAGCAATGTCAGCAACAGGAACAGGAACTGGATAAGGTGCTATCACTTTCAACAGTACATCAATCAGTTCTTGGTTTGCTAGAGTAAATCCGCAACGTAAACCCGCCAATGCAAATGCTTTCGAGAGAGTTCGAAGAATCGCTAGATTCGGATACTGAGCAAGCAAATCCACCGTTGATGCTTCAGGGCAGAAATCGATATACGCTTCGTCCATCACAACAATGGCTTTGTCTTGAGTCATCTCAAGCAGTTTAACGATGTCTTTGCGGTTAACTAAGTTACCTGTTGGGTTATTTGGGCTACAAACAAAGACCACTTTTACGTTATCAAGTTGAGCTTCAATCGCCGGTAAATCCAATTGCCATTCAGACGTCAGCGGCACGACCTTACGCTCAACCCCGATAGTCTCCGCGCTGATTGCGTACATACCGTAAGTTGGTGGGCAATAAAGAATCGCATCTTCATTTGGCTCACAGAACGCTCGAATCAAAAGCTCAATACCTTCGTCAGCACCACGAGTAGTCAACGTTTGCTCTGGTGCAACACCTGCATATTGAGCGTAAGCATCGATTAGCTCTTTAGGCTGACACTCGCTGTAGCGATTAAGTCGAGTCAGATTTAAGGTGTACTCGTTATCAAACGGAGATTCGTTGGCGTTCAACCATACATCTCCGCTGCCACCAATGCGTCTTGCAGACAAGTAAGGTGTTAGAGCCTGAACTTGTTTTCTTGCTAACTTTTCCATGCCCTACCCTTATTTCGCTTTATTTAGCTGTTCAAATCGATTTAATTTTTCAACTCGGATAGTCACCGCACGTTTGTGTGCGTCCAAACCTTCGGCTTCCGCCATTGTGACTACCGTTGGCGCTAGGCCTTGTAAGCCATCAGCTGTTAACTCTTGTACCGTCATACGCTTAGAGAAATCCGCCAAACCTAGGCTTGAATAGGTTTTGGTATAACCGTAAGTCGGTAACACGTGGTTTGTGCCAGAAGCGTAATCACCCGCAGATTCAGGAGACCAATCACCAAGGAAGATTGAACCTGCATTATCTAGCAATGGCAGCAGTTCACGTGGATTCTTAGTTTGAACAATCAAGTGTTCAGGGCCGTAGAAGTTCGAAATCGCAATCGCCTGAGTGATCGATTCAGCAATAATAATTAGGCTTGATGCCAATGCTTGCTGGGCGATCGTTGCTCGAGACAACTCTTTCAGTTGTTTCTGCACCGCATCGGTTACTTGATCGGCAATCACTGGAGATGGTGTTACCAATACAACCTGAGAATCAGGACCGTGTTCCGCTTGGCTCAGCAGATCCGCAGCAATGAAATTTGCATCTGCTGTTTCATCGGCAATCACTAACACTTCAGACGGCCCAGCAGGCATATCAATCGCAGCGCCACGAAAGTCGTTACTTACTTGGCGTTTAGCTTCCGTTACGTAAGCGTTACCTGGGCCGAAGATCTTATCAACTTTAGCAACGCTCTCTGTACCATACGCCATTGCCGCAACCGCTTGACCACCGCCTACATTGTAAACCTCATCGATTTTACAAAGTTTAGCGACATACAAG
This sequence comes from Vibrio sp. Evd11, assembly GCF_900382755.1. NCBI lineage: Bacteria > Pseudomonadati > Pseudomonadota > Gammaproteobacteria > Vibrionales > Vibrionaceae > Vibrio > Vibrio sp. Evd11. Next base: position 5,505 of record NZ_OSDX01000071.1, on the reverse strand, counting down.
ATTTCATCTGCAATTGGCGGAGGTGAACAAAGCACAACCTTACGACAACCAGCAATCTGAGCAGGAACACCCAACATAAGAACCGTTGATGGAAGTGGTGCGCTGCCCCCTGGGATGTACAAACCCACCGTATTAATAGCGCGAGTCACTTGCTCACAAACCACACCGGGTTGAGTTTCAACCTTAATCGGTTGTGGTTTTTGAGCTTCGTGGAACTTAGCAATATTACGATAAGCTTGCTCAAGCGCTTGCTTCATCTCTGGTGTTAAACGCGCGCAGGCTTCTTCGATCTCTTCAGAACGTACTCGAATCGATTCCGGTGTCACACCATCAAACTTTTCGGTCAGCTCTTTGAGCGCTGCATCGCCTTCATTTCTTACTTTTGCAATTACACCAGACACAGTTGCTGTGATATTCGCACCTTCAGCAATTGCTGGGCGCTCTAATACTGAGTCTTGCTGTGATTCACTTAATGATTGCCAAACAACGGTTCTCATAGCAGTTACCCCATCATTTTTTCGATTGGTAGTACTAGGATTGAGCTTGCACCCAACTCTTTCAATTGTTCCATCGTTTCCCAGAACAAGTTCTCTGTACTTACTAGGTGAACGGCAACTTTGTCTTTGTCTGTTGATAGAGGAAGAACCGTTGGATCTTCAGCACCAGGCAGTAGTGCTTTGATTTGCTCTAGCTGAGATGTTGGCGCGTGAAGCATGATGTACTTCGACTCTTTTGCTTGTTGAACACCCTGCATACGAGTCAGTAGTTTTTCAATCAATGCAGTCTTGTCAGCGTCGAACTCACCAACACGTTGAATCAGTGTTGCTTTAGATTGGAAGATAGCTTCTGCTTCTTTTAGGCCGTTTGCTTCTAGCGTCGCACCTGTAGAAACCAAATCGGCGATAGCGTCTGCCAGGCCTGCACGAGGAGCCACTTCAACCGAACCTGTTAGCATACAAGTGCTGAATTCAACACCCTGCTCGTCCATGTAAGCTTTTAGTAGTTGTGGGTAAGTAGTCGCAATACGTTTGCCCGCTAGATCTTGTGGGCCGTTGTATTCTTCGTCTTTGTTGATAGCGATAGAAAGGCGGCAACCACCGAAGTCTAAACGACGTAGTGTGCGGAACTCTGAAGGCTCTTTAAGAGCAACACGGTCTAGGCGAACTTCTTCTAGTTCATTTTCACCGATGAAACCAAGGTCAACGACACCATCCATGATAAGACCTGGGATGTCATCATCACGAACCAGTAACAAGTCGATTGGCATATTTAGTGAATGAACAACTAGGCGCTCACCCATGATGTTAAATTTAACACCACATTTTTTAAGTAGATCTTGGCACTCTTTACTTAAGCGACCTTTCTTTTGAATTGCGATTCTTAGGCGTTGTGTCTGCATTGCTGTATCCCTGTGCAAATATTTGAATTTATTGATTATTTAAAAGCGCTAAAACTAAAAAACCCCCGGAAGACTTTGTCGTCCCGAGGGTTTAAATCTAAATTCTTTGACTTAACCTCCGGGAGAATTCTTGCTCCCGGGTATACGTAAATCTCCCCGAAAGACTAGATAGGGTGATGATGGTGATGAATGTTCATTACTAGTTTACGCATACTTATTAGCTCTTAGGTTGTTTGCTGTCTTGTCTCCACACTAACTAAGGTCACATCCTTTTTCAACCATTTATTCGAACTTTTTTCACGAAATTTAAAATTAAATTAACAGGCACAAAAAAGGGAGGCCAATGCCTCCCTGATACTTTACTGATTAACTTTCACTTTTAGCTTTTGCACGTCGCCATTTTGCAACGAGAGAAGTAAGCCAATGCAAAACATACTGCAACGAACGTTAGAGACGCAGCACTAAACGCGATGCCAATTGAAGACGTCATACCTAGCGTGATGAAACCAATGCACGATACAAACGCTACAGACAGCGCATAAGGAAGCTGAGTCGATACGTGGTCAATGTGGTTACAACGAGCACCGGTAGAAGACAGAATCGTTGTGTCAGAGATTGGAGAACAGTGGTCACCGAATACTGAACCAGCCAGAACCGCACTTAGCATAGGTAGAATCAACGCGATGTCAGAAGCTGCAGCCATGTCACCCGCGATAGGAAGCATGATACCGAACGTACCCCAAGATGTACCTGTCGAGAATGCCATTAGGCCAGCAAGAAGGAACAAAATAACCGGTAGCCAGTGGTAATCAATGTTGCCAGTCGCTAGAGATGATAGGTACGAACCTGTTTTCATGTCGCCGATAACAGAGCCGATAGTCCATGCAAACACAAGGATAAGGATAGCGCCAAACATTGAGCTCGCACCGATCCACATTGTTCTTGCAATATCAGACATTGGTAGCTTTTGCTTGAATACTGTCGCTAGCGCAACAAGCAGACCTAACACGCCACCGTAAACAAGAGACTTGCCTACATCTGTATTTTCGAACGCGCCAAGCAGGTTGAATGCTTGACCGTCAGCTGCCAGCGCTTGGCCACCCGTGTAAAGCATGGCAGCAACTGTTGCTACGATTAGCGATACGATTGGCATAACGAGATCAGAAACAGAACCGTTCTCGCTCTCTTCAATATCTAGCTCTTCGTTCAGGTCATGAGCTTGCTTTTGATCGTTGTCACCATCAAAGCCGCGGCCTTGTGATGCTTCAATCTCATGCTCGCGCATTTTACCAACGTCTAGACCAAACCACGCTACCGCAAATACCATAAGTAGTGCGAATACAGCGTAAAAGTTCATTGGGATAAGACGAACGTAAGCACCCAGTGCAGAATACTCTGTCACACCGTGTGTCACTAAGATGCCACCAATAATAGTAATGATGTAAGCACCCCAGCTAGAAGCCGGCATGATCACACACATAGGAGCAGCAGTAGAATCTAGGATATAAGCTAGCTTAGCGCGAGATACATAGAAACGGTCTGTTACAGGGCGAGAGATAGCACCTACCGCTAAGCTGTTGAAGTAATCATCGACAAAGATGAATACGCCTAAGAAGGCAGCAAGTAGTTTTGAACCACGTTTGCTCTTCACACGAGACTGTGCCCATTCAGCGAATGCGCGAGTACCGCCAGAAAGTGTTAAGAGAGCGGTCATCATTCCAAGGATAAGTAGGAATGCGATAATGCTCATGTTCCAAGTGTTGATACCACCATCTTCGATGAAAACACCAGATGCTTTAGTAAACACGTAGCTAGCTGCGTTACCTACTGAATAATCAGCAAGTAGAATCGCACCCATGACGATACCGACACCCAAAGAAACCAATACACGGCGGGTAACAATAGCAAGAGTCAATGCAACCAAAGGAGGAAGCAGCGATAAAGGCGATGTTGCAAAATCTATTAAATTCATGATCTTCAAAAACCAGTTTTTTATTTGGCTAGAGATCTACTGCAGACAAACTTGATACGACTTATCAAGCTCATGTTGAACTAAGCGAAAGGGAAGTGAACACTTCACCCAACCCTACAGTAGCGCTCCATAGTTTAAAATTAAGACTATGGCAGTGTTGTACCTATTGAGCACAACCCCAGCAAATTGCTTAGATATACAATTTACTTCGGCAATTAGACCTTTCATTCCCGTTCATTGGCATCACCCCAACGAAAACTACTTTTTATAATTGCACCTCTACGTGCGATAACATTATTAACCGTGTAAACCAGAGTTTAACAACAAATTAACCAAAGCATCGCATCAGGTAGCCGCAATTGTACTCATCAAGAGCAACAATGCAACATATCATTCCGAGAAAAATAGGGTTTTGTTAATGAACTTATCAATACAAAAATAGTCCACAGAAAGCAATTACTCCACCAGTCACATATCGATTTTTAAGAAAATCTTAATAATTATTATAAATTCATCAAAAGTGAGTCGTTTCTTTTTCAACTATTCATCTCACTTTTATATTTAAATAACCAATACAAGAAATACTATTTGTTTTATTCCTAGGCTCTGTTTATTATTAGGAAGATTATTTAGTTTACCTTGATGGAAAATATCATGTCTGAATTAACAAAAACTTTATTGAATATCCGTAGCCTTCGCGCATTCTCACGTGAATTAACTCTTGAGCAACTTGAAGAAGCACTAGACAAGCTAACTATTGTTGTACAAGAGCGTCAAGAGTCTGAAGCTGAAGAACAAGCTGCTAAAGCAGAGCAAGAAGCTAAGCTTTCTGCTATTGCTGAACAAATTGCAAAAGACGGCATCGATGTTGCTGATCTTATTGCTGCGCTTTCTGGTGAAGCAAAAACAAAAACAGCAAAAGCTAAACGTGCTCCTCGTCCAGCTAAATACAAATATGTAGATGGCAATGGCGATGAGAAAACTTGGACAGGTCAAGGTCGTACGCCTTCAGCTATCCAAGAACAACTAGATGCTGGTAAATCTCTAGAAGAGTTTGCTATCTAAACATTTAGTTTACTTAGTGGGTAATCAATTACACGCTATACCCATTCAACTTGAAGATGCAGGCTTTAGCACCTGAAAATTATCATTTATTCGAGATATCAAAGAGCCTGCGATCTCTGGAAGAGTCACAGTATAGAAATTCTCGATGGCTTCTCTAAATTCCCGTTTACTCTTGAAATATACATTGTTTCTCGAATGTTCATTCATCACTTTCCAAAGCCGTTCGATTGGATTTAGATTCGGGCTATAAGGTGGAAGGTAGTGAAGTTCAATATTCAAGACAAAAGCAGCATCTCTGACCAAATCACTTCGATGGTATCCCGCACCATCTAAGATAATGTGGAGCTTGTGATCTAATGGGTAACGCTCTCTAATTTGACAGAAGAAACGAACGATACTTTCACTGTTGATGGTCTCGTAATCATGAATAATCGTGCTGCCAATATCGTTGAGATTCAAAGCGCCAATGAGGTTGAGACGACTTCGACTTCCCGTCGTTTCAACCGCTTTATCTTGTCCTTTTCGTATCCAACCATGCGATATTTTAGTCGCTTGAGTAGGGTGAACTGCATCAATGAATAAAATCGACTCACCCTTTTTACAGCTTGCTTTGAGCGCTTCATAAGCCTCAATAAAGGCTTTCTGTTTAATTTCATCAAACTTATGAGGCACACCTTTAGGCATCTTGTAACTGAAACTATTTTTGTGAAGCCATTTGTTCATCCCAGCAACGGTATAGCTAAGGCCAAATTCCTCTTTCACATAAGCGACAATTTGATGAGTATGAGCATAGGTATGCTCAGTCAAATGCTCGATGAGGTGCATGGTTTGATTGGCAGAAAGTTTGCTTTGGCTGCCACCATTTTCAGGCTTAAGCTTTTCAGAAAGGACGTATTCGCTGAGATGGCGAGCAACCGTCGATTCATGGATACGAAGGGCTTGAGAAATCATCAACTGACTCCAACCCTCAGAAGCGAGTAATACCGCTTTAATGCGGTCACGAACTCGACCATCACGAGTTGAGTCGTGCATCTGCTCAAGTTGCTGCTTTTGTTGGGGAGTCAATGTA
>NZ_OSDX01000018.1:0-84682 GCF_900382755.1 Vibrio sp. Evd11 | reverse complement strand
GACAGCTCTGAAGGATCGTTCAACCGATCACTTTAGTTCTAACTGATCGGCATTACCTATCGGGGCTATTTTTCTTTCTTACTCTTAATTTTGGTTGATATCATGATTAATGTTGCACTTGTTGATGACCACGTCATTGTTCGTTCGGGCTTTGCTCAATTACTCAGTCTTGAAACTGATATTACGGTCGTGGGTGAATTTAACTCTGCGGCAGAAGCGCGCCTCGGATTGCCAAGTTGTCACCCTGATGTCGTTATCTTGGATATTTCAATGCAGGATGAAAGTGGCTTGAGCTTATTGGAAGAAATTCCATCAGGCATTGCCAGTATCATGCTGAGCGTACATGACTCTCCGGCAATGGTTGAGAAGTCATTAGAGTTAGGAGCTAAAGGCTACCTCAGTAAGCGCTGTAGCCCAGATGAGTTAATCCAAGCTGTACATACGAGCGCAAATGGTGGCTGTTATCTCACGCCCGATATCGCTATAAAGCTTGCGACACCAATGAAGAATAAAGCCTCTTTAAATCAACTCACCCGCAGAGAAAGCGAAGTGTGTCAGTTATTGGCAACGGGGCTCGATGTGAAATCTATCGCCGTTGAGCTAGGAGTTAGTCATAAAACGGTGCATGTACACCGTGCCAATGCCATGGACAAACTCAATGTTAAGAACAACGTTGAGTTAGCTAAATTGTTCACTCAAGATCAGTACTAATGCGCTCCTATCTAGCCACCTCACTATGTGGGGTTTTTATGGCTGGCTGTGCATGGTTTTGTTTATGGGTTATTGCCTTCTATTTTATTAATGACCCTGAGTTAGCCATTCTGCTTTTCCCATTCTCACTTCGATTGGGAATGACGCTGCACACTCGCACTCACTATTGGCCTGCTATCTATATTGCAGAGTGGGGACTTGCGATCGCGTTAGCGTTATTGCTTGATGAACCCCAATGGCTGACCATACTCATCGCCAGTGGATTAAGTATTCCTGCCACTCTATTTGCCAAGCGTTATTACTATGGTGATCAAAATCGTCACTTGTTAGTGATGGCGAGCTTAATCATGGTTACCGCATTAATTAACGTTGCCGTGGTGGGTTCTCATGTTCCAGCCGTTTACATGGTGTGGTTAGCGAGTATCACGGGTGGATTGATGCTGGTGCCTATGTGTTATCTGGTCTGGAACTATCTATTCCAAAATAAGTGGGCGCCACTGAGCTCTTACTTAATCCATAATGTTGTAGAGTTCAAAATCCGTCACATCGCTTTATACAGTGTGTTGCTGGTGGCCAGTATTTTGATACAAACCAGCTTGCCTGATGAACTAAGGCGCTTCGCCCCATTTTGTATGGCGATCCCTATTATCCTGCTAGCCGTTCGCTACGGGTGGCAAGGCGCTTTACTGGCGACTCTGTTAAACAGTGTTGCGCTGATAGCTGCCCACAGTGGAACGTCCAAACTCGAAATTACCGATTTACTCTTATCTCTTTCCGCTCAAACCATCACTGGCATATTGCTGGGTCTTGCGGTTCAAAAGCAAAAAGATCTCAATTCGAAATTGCGCAGTGAGCTCTCCAGGAATCAAAATCTTTCACGTCAGTTAATCACTGCTGAAGAATCGGTTCGTCGTGACATTGCTCGTGAGCTACACGATGAAATCGGTCAGAACATCACGGCGATTCGCACTCAAGCAAACATTATTAAGCGTGTTGATGCCGCTGAAATGAGTGTTCGTTGTGCGGGCACGATTGAGTCATTGTCTTTGAATGTTTATGACACCACTAAACGCCTACTCACAAAACTAAGACCTAAAATGTTGGATGACCTTGATCTAAAGGACTCCGTTGAACAGCTGATACGGGAAATGGAGTTTTCAGATCACGGCGTTGATATCCAGCTAAATTGGCAAGGTGATTATTCATGTTTGAGTGACACGCTTAAGGTCACTCTCTTCCGACTGTGCCAAGAATCCTTAAACAATGCCCATAAATACGCCAGTGCGAGCGAGATTAAAATTGAACTGATTTTGGATGATCAGGCTTATCTTCAGATATCAGATAATGGCATTGGTTTTACAGCGCAAGATCTTCTCAAAGGGATGGGTGTTCGTGGTATGCAAGAGCGTGTTCAGGCGCTCGGTGGCAAGATGACAATCAACGCTAATGGTCCCTCTTCGGGCACCAATATCAGCGTTACATTACCTAAAGTGTGAGAACGAGTATGTTTGGATTTCTGCGCTCAACAACGTCAAATCGTCATACTCTAAGTGATGATGAGGTCAATCAGAGTTACCGCTACTGGCGCCTTCACATCATGATAGGTATGTATGTTGGTTATGCCGGTTTTTACTTCACTCGTAAAACCTTTAATTATGCCGCGCCAGCCATGATCACCGATCTTGGCTTAGACAAAGGTGATATCGGCTTAATTGGCACGCTCTTTTATCTCTCTTACGGCTTATCGAAATTTATCTCAGGAACAATATCGGACCGTTCCAACCCGCGCTACTTTATGGGGCTTGGCTTAATCGCGACTGGTCTGATAAACATTGCGTTTGGCTTTTCAAGTTCGTTAGCAGCTTTTATCTCGCTTTGGGTGCTCAATGCCTGGTTCCAAGGTTGGGGTTGGCCTTCATGTTCTAAGCTACTGACGACTTGGTATTCTCGCTCCGAAAGAGGATTCCGTTGGGCAATCTGGAATACAGCACATAACGTTGGTGGGGCATTGATTCCTATTCTCGTGGGCTATCTAACTCTCCAGTACAGTTGGCGATCAGGTTTTATCTGGCCGGGTGTAATTGGTGTTTTTATCGGTCTTATCGTCTGTTGGCGTTTACGAGATAAGCCCACCACCATGGGCCTCCCGACGGTAGGGAAGTGGCGCAATGACCATCTAGAATTAGCGCAAGAGAACCATGGGCAAGGGTTAAGCTATCGAGAGATATTGAAAACTTACGTGTTCAGCAACAAGTACATTTGGTTGCTCGCTTTTAGTTATGTGTTGGTTTACATCGTAAGAACAGCGGTTAATGATTGGGGTAATTTATATCTCACCGAAGAACACCATTACAGTTTGATTAACGCAAATGCTGCTTTGTCTCTGTTCGAGATTGGTGGTTTTGTTGGTTCACTTGTTGCTGGCTGGGGATCGGATAGATTGTTTGGTGGTAACCGCGGTCCAATGAACATCCTGTTTGCGATTGGTATTTTCCTCTCGGTATCTGCTTTATGGCTTATGCCATTAACTAATTTTGTGTTTCAAGCTGCAGGTCTATTTTGTGTTGGCTTCTTTGTTTTTGGCCCTCAAATGCTAATAGGCATGGCAGCCGCGGAATGCTCACATAAAGACTCTGCCGGGGCAGCAACAGGCTTTGTTGGCTTGTTTGCTTACATGGGTGCAGCACTCTCTGGTTACCCATTAGCGCTCGTTCTAGAAACTTATGGCTGGAGTGGGTTCTTCATTACCATCTCTACTTGTGCGGCCGTTATTGGCTTGCTGCTACTGCCTTTCCTACAAGCTCAATCACCTCAGAAAAGTACAGAGGCTCGCTCTGGTTTTTAAGGGTTCTCCTCGTCAATAAGATAGCTGCTAATGGTCCTCTGGTTATTGTGCAGCTATCCTATCTTCAGCGTTTTTATACGTAGCATTCAAATGTGACTCTTTTCACGCTTTTCATCGTTCTCACCCGTTTCTAAGAATTTTTCCTATTGCGTCTAAGACCTCATCTCATGTGGGTTCTAGCTGCTCTCTGTAGTCTTTCTAATTATTTACGTTATTAGAAATCAGCTCTCTGAATTGTGTTCAAAGGGCTCACTACGGAAAACGCCATGTCACTCAGCCACTTCTCAGAACACTCATTTTTCCCAATGGAAAACACCATCCAAAATTATGCATGGGGGAGCATTTCTTCGATACGTGAACTGTTTGGCTTTAAGAATGAGTCACAAGAGCCGCAAGCGGAAGTTTGGATGGGAGCGCATCCGAAAGGTTGTTCAATGGTCAAGTTGGACCAACATTTGGTGCCTCTCTCTGAGCTGATTAATAAGAATAAACCTGCCTATCTATCAAATGATATTGCGCAGGAGTTCGGTGAACTGCCGTTCTTGTTTAAGATCTTGGCAGCAGAAAAAGCGCTATCGGTTCAGGTCCACCCAAACAAGCACCAAGCTGAATTAGGCTTTGCGAGAGAGGAACAGGAAAGCATTCCTCTGACCGCAGGACATCGTAATTACAAAGACTCGAACCACAAACCTGAATTGGTTTACGCGATCACTGAATACCAAGCGATGAATGGCTTTCGAGAGTTCGATGAAATATTGGTTCTGTTCAGAAAGTTGGATTCGAGTGAGCTGGCTGGCTTAGTTGAACAGTTTGGCAACCACCTTGATTCTCTAGGCTTAGAAGCGTTTTTCCGCGATCTGTTAACTCTAGATGACCAACGTAAACATCAAGCATTAGAGCAACTTCTGACTTACGCAGCCGCTCACCAAGACCAAGCTGAGTTTGCTTTGGTTACTGAGCTTAGCCATCAGTACCCAAACGATATCGGACTATTTTGTGTTCTGCTGCTTAACTTGATCACACTAAAGCCGGGTGAAGCGATGTATTTGAATGCGAACACTCCGCATGCTTACATTAAGGGAACTGGGCTTGAGATCATGGCAAATTCAGACAACGTGCTGCGAGCAGGTTTAACACCAAAACACATTGATGTGGCTGAGTTAGTTGCGTGTACAGAGTTTACGCCAATCCCGTTCGAACGCTTATTATTAGCACCCTCAAAATTAGATCAATGTGATAGCTATGAGATCCCGGTTAGTGATTTCAATTTCAATATTTTCCATTGTCCTCATCAAGAAGAAGTGATCACAAGCGGCGCTGAAATATTAATGGCAATAGACGCTGATCTAACGCTAGTGAGTCAGAAAGGCGAGCACTTAACACTTACTAAAGGGCAATCGGTATTTATCCCAGCCTATATTGGTCATTATGAATTGAGCAGTAAAGGGCGAGTGGCCAGAGCGTTTAACTAGGGGAATAACTGTCGTATAACATTAGAAAGCTTTTGGGCTTTGGGTATGCGGTAAAGTCTTAGAGATATTAGTAAGAATGAACATTTCATAACAATAAGAGCTCTTCGAATCAGAAAACAAACGTTTTCATAGGTTGACTAATAAATGCAGGCTGAAACAATAAGCTAAATTTATAGAAGTGTGTTGATCTAAAGGAAATTTGATGAGCTCTTATTCTCACGTTCGCAGTTACGCCAGTTTATTCAGTGCCTTATCGTTGGCGCTTGCGTCAGGTCCGAGTGCGGCTGATATATCAACAACGCCCGTCATTGGTGGCGTGTTTAGCTCCAGTGAAGTGTTGAAAAATCAGGTGCTTTCAAGCCTAAGTTATTCTGCCAAACTCACTCGTGATGCGGCTCTTTTCACGATTGGTGGCGTTACATTAGATGCGTATATTCTCGCCCTCCCTTTAGATGTCAAAACCAAAGCTAGAGTCGTTGCTCAGTTATCCAACCCGACGTACTCAATTCCTTTGGGTTATTTTCTCTATAGTTATTACGACCGCTATTCAGGTTTGGGCAGTGAAGATGTGTTCAAATCTTACTTGTCGACGGTTTATGATGAGCAGGCATTAAAGGGCTTTGAACATAGCCTCTATCATGTTGGAGATAAGCCAACCTCAGAGCATCACGAGCCAGATACCTCGACTGAAGCAACGGGGCATCATGAAGGTATTCGTATCGATGAACAGTTCATTGCCAACATGGTGGTTATCTACGATGCGTTATTCGAAATTGGTGTTTGGCAGGATATGGACACGCTCCCTGCGAATTACACATACTTAACCAATAGCCCTGAAGATCTAGCGATCATCGCTCAGATTCAACCGATCATCGTTGATTTGATTGGTAAAGCGGCATTGGGAATGGATGACGGCGACATGAAGTCTGCAATGTTGGCGATTGCAGAAGATGGTAAACCAGAAAACGCTGATAAGCCGAATAACAAAGCACAAGCTCTCACCATTACGCTCATCGATTTTGTGCGCTTAAATTTGCTCAAAGCTTACCGACAATTTGTGTTTAAAGAAGAACGCGCAGCAGCACTCGATGATTGGATGCAGCAAGCGTTCAGTGACCAGCCTGACGCGCTCATTCAATTCTTAGATTCCCAACAACACAAACGTTTTGCGGTCCAAGTGACGGTCGATGGTTTACAGCAAGGGTTGATTGAGGGGGTGGTCGATGAAGATTCACCTTTCATTTCGGTGGCTTATCAGAACCATAAAAACCGAGCGCAATACAAACCTCAGTTAGAAACGGTGATTGAGCCTGAGCATCAACAACAAGTGAGGTTCATGGAAGTTCTGTCTGAACAAACCTACCGTGATCCGAATTATCTTCCGTTCTTCAAAAAACTCTATCAAGAGCATCGAGACAATATTAGCCGAGTGGGTATCTCTTCTACTCCGACGATCAGCGTACGCAATTTACCGATCATTAAAACAGGCGCGAAAGTATCGGGGCAAGGTGGTACGGGTATCCCTAATTTCCACTTTGTTGACCGAGAGATCGACCGAGCGTATTACTTCTTTGGTAATGATGCCCTGCAGTTAGATGTGTTGATGGCAGACAACAAGGTACAAACCATGTTTGATCGCCTTGATTACCTAAAAACGCTGAACTGCAACGCTCAATATGATTGGAATGCTCATACCACTTACGACGGGCTAGTAAACCTAGGTTTGGGTGAGTCACTGCGTGATTATGGTGAGAAACGCTGCGTTAAAGAGCTTCAAGAGCGTTCAGAAGTCGAAATGGTTTTGCAAGAAAAGCGTCAAGCCTTGATTGAAGATATTGAAGCGTATCAGACTATATCTGGCTTTGATTTTTTCACTAAGTTTTCAAAGAAGGCTCAGGTTAAACAGTCGATTACTCAGTTTGCCGAGTTAGATGGCAAAGGGATGCCAGACTACACCTTGGTGTATAACCCATGGCCGGATCACTTCGCACACTTTACCGGTCCTTTTAGTGACGAAATTCTGATGCCGACGGGAGAGCTTAACCGACTGGACTATTGGATTCGCCAGATTGAAGCGACTTACCGCAGTGCAGGCGTTTATGATAAAACGCTATGGGGCATGGCCGGAGATCATGGTTTAACGCCAGTGTTCTACGCGCTCAATCCCGAAAAGCAGGTATTTGAAGGCTTACAAGCAGAGCTAGAGTATCCAATTGTGGTTAAGAAGATATCTTCAGACGAGGGTGAAGGGCCTAAAATCACCAATGCCCTAAGCTACCCAAGTTCGAAGGAGTTGGATGTTGTGGTTGCTTCTACTGCTGGTGGTAATTTCATGATGGACTTCTTTAACTCGGCTCACGGGTGGCAGGTTCAGCCGGTTTATCAAGAACTCACGCAGTGGTCTCCGATTGCAGCGCCAGCTGGTCAGAATATCGACATCATTAATCAGATAGCGCAACGCTTGCCTGAAAGTCTTGATTATATGGTCGTAAGAGAAAGCACATGTGATCAACAACGTTGCGCTGTTCGTGTGATTGGCAACCGTGATTTTAAACGGGTTGATGAATTGATCACACGTGAAGGTGACAAGCTTTTCTATGAGTCATTGGAAGACAACCGAGCGCCGATTTTGCTCAATACGCAAAGGTTAAATCCATACCTAGCATCACCAAGCGAAGCTGATTTTTCACAGTATTCTCAATTGGTCGAAAAGTGTATTAACCGAGCGGTTAAGGCGGATGTGACAACGTGGTGTAGCAGTGCTGAGTGGACTTCATTGACGCAGCCAACACTTCGACCAGATTCAGTGAATCAACTGGCTAATATCTACCTTGAAGATAGGGCTGGCACGGTTAACTTGTTCCCTAAAGCGGGAATTGGCTACAACACTAAGGTGCCGGGTCGTCATGCTGGTGAGGATTACTTAGAGAAAGATGCTTTCATTGGATTCTGGGGAGCGCCAATTGGCGATAATTCTCAGCAATTGAAAATCGAAGCTAACGGCTCTTTAGCGCCAACGTTGTTTGAGTATTTGACCGGAGAACCTGTGGTCGAAGGCGAGAACGGTTGGGGTTTTCCATCGTTGATTGAGAAATTAGATATTTCAAGCGCGCGCTAAAGTAAACGCTCTCTATCTACTCGCTATCTGTATTTTCTCTATGGTTAGCGAGGCTGAGAGTTAGCTAGGCTGAGAGTAAGCTAGGTTGAGAGCCAATCCCACAAAATCATCATCTCCTTCATCAACAACTCGGTAGCCAAGTGACTGATAAAAGCTAATGGCGCGAGTGTTACTTCTAAAGCTCGATAGAGTGACTTGGCTTCGTTGCTCTTCCATGGCTCTCTTATGTATGAGAGTCATGACTTGCTTGCCAAGTGAGCGGCCTTGGTTTTGAGGGAAAATGATCAGCAGATGAATATGGTATGCGTTGTCATAAGGCTTAAAGCAGACGAGTCCTACTCTCTCATTTTCGCGATATATCCAATGAAACCAAGAGGGATGATAATCATTGATTAGGCGTTGACGTTGAAAGTCATCATCCCAACCGAAAACGTCATCTACGTGTATGAATATACCTTGTTTCACACACGCAAATAGTTCTTCGAATTCATGATTTGAAACGAGCTGGAATTGTATATTCTCTTCTTGTCTTGCCACTTGGCTTGCTTCCTTATCAAACGCCTTTGAATAAGCAAACAGTAACATAATTGAAGAAGCCGAATTAGCTTAGATTTGCGATGTGATGAAACCAAAAAGCCATGCGTGGTGCATGGCTTAGAATAAAGTATTGGATTGATTTTTCTATACGATCTTAAGCGCGTGATGGCGCGTGAGCTGTTTGTGTAGCGAGTCTTTTAGCTCCATGCGTTCTACTTTGAGGTTGTGCATGCTGTCGTCATCGATAGGGCTGCCAGAAATTTCTAGCTGACGGATGTCGTAGTCGAGTTGGTGGTATTTCTGCATGTCTGCTTTGAATTTTTCGTCGTCGTGGTTGAGCTGAACAATGTCTAATTTAAGATCTGGGAAATCTAAGATAAAGGCATGGTTTTCATTGAGCATTGGCACTTCCTCTCTAGTCGAATTATTAACAGTATAGAAGCAATTTATCGAAAGAAATGTGGCTCAAAACACAAAGCGAGAACAGGATCAAAAAAGGGCATTGGCGTTCCATTATGGATTCGCTGATGCCCTTTGTTATTTTAGTAAACTTAAAAACTACTTCGCTTTCTTACCAGAACGTTGCTGCTCTTTGTGTGCTAGCTTTTCTTTCTTACGTTGATCGATAAGGTGAGCAGCATCGCCGCCTACGTGGGTTTCGCCACGAGCATTCGACAGTTGAACTTGCTTTTCACGTTCGCGGAAACGCGCTTTCTGCTCGTCGCTGTGCTTATCAACACACTTAGGGCAGCTTACGCCTTTCTCAAAGTGCTGAGACGCTTTGTCTTCGTCTGTGATTGGCAAACGACATGCGTTACACACATCGTAGCCGCTCTTCTCTAGCTGGTGGTTAACTGCAACACGACCATCAAATACGTAGCAGTCGCCTTCCCACATGCTCTCTTCTTCTGGTACTTCTTCTAGGTACTTAAGAATACCGCCTTCAAGGTGGTAAACTTCATCAAAGCCTTGCTCTTTCATGTAGGCCGTTGATTTTTCACAACGAATACCGCCGGTACAGAACATCGCGACTTTCTTGTGCTTCTTAGGATCAAGATTTTCTTCAACGTACTGAGGGAATTCACGGAAGGTTTCTGTGTTTGGGTTTACAGCATTTTTGAATGTGCCGATGTCCACTTCGTAGTCGTTACGGGTATCAACCAGAATTACATCAGGATCAGAAATCAGAGCGTTCCACTCGTTTGGTTTCACGTAAGTGCCGACAACGTGGCGTGGGTCGATACCCTCAACGCCCATGGTTACGATCTCTTTCTTAAGCTTAACCTTGGTGCGGTTGAATGGTTGTTCTTCGTTGAACGACTCTTTGTAAACAACATCAGCCAAACGAGAATCTTGTTTGAACCATTGAAGAAGAGCGTCGATAGATTCGCGCTTACCTGCAACGGTGCCGTTGATACCTTCACTCGCAAGTAGCAAAGTACCGCGGATTTGGTTAGCTTCTAACACGTCAGTGAGTGGCTGGCGAATTTCTTGGTAATCATCAAGTGCTACGAATTTATACAGAGCACATACAACATATTGAGACATGGTTTTTCCTTTCTGCGAGCTGGAACGTAAATCCAGAGCGGTTGCCTTTTATGATACAGACTGAGTTTAATTCACTCAGGTTTGCCCATATTGGCTTATTAAAATCCGCCGCAGTATAACCAAGCCAAGGAAGGACAAAAACCAACCAAAAGTAGGGCTATTTATCATTTCTATTTATGTGGTTTATGGACTAAGAAATGCAATGAAACCGTTTTATCTGGTTCGAATTACAACACGTATTCCCAAACCAAAAAGGCCCTGCTGTAAAAACAGCAGGGCCTTGGTATTGAATCTGTCTGACTTAATCAGCGATTACGCTTGGTTAAGTACTTCCGCTAAGCGTTTCACCGCTTCCGTTAATTCTTCTGGGTTGGCATTGGTGAAGTTTAAGCGCAGTGCAGCTTTTGCTTCATCAGCCTTTGGATAGAATACTGGGCTTGGTACAACCGCCACACCATTAGAGAGTAGAGTTTTAGCCAGTTCAAAGGTGTCACACTCTGGGATTTCAACCCAAATGAACATTCCACCATCTACGGATTTTAATACACAGTCAGCAGGCAGCTGTTTTTCTAGCTCTGAAAATAGCACCTCATAACGAGACTTGTACAAAGTACGAATGTTTTCCATATGCAGGTTGAAATCTTCATGTTTTAGAAGACCAACAAGCAGCGCTTGCATGGGTACACTTGAGTGTAAGTCCGCGCCTTGCTTCACTTTGATGAGTGGCTCAAGGTAGCTGCGTTTACCTGTTACCGCGCCAATACGTAGACCTGGCGATGCAATCTTAGAGAATGAACGAAGAACGATAGAGTTATCAGGGCAGAATGAAGAAACCATTGGCAGCTCTGTGCCTGTGAAACGTAGCTCACGGTATGGCGCATCTTCAATGAATGCCACGTTGTATTTGATACAAAGCTCAGCCACTTTTTGACGAGTTTCTGTTGTCCAACAAACGCCTGTCGGGTTATGGAAATCTGGTACGGCATAGAACATCTTTGGCGATTGCTGCGCAAAACACGTTTCTAGCTCGTCTAGGTTAGGGCCAAATTCAGTTTGAGACACAGTCACAATGTTCGCTTGAACCAAACCAAACACTTGCATCGCACCCAAGTAGCTTGGCGCTTCCATCACAACCACATCGTTTGGATCAACATACGCACGAGCAATCAAATCTAAACCTTGCTGAGAGCCAGTACAGATCATTGCTGTGTGAGTCTCTGGCAGTTGGTAGCTTTGCGTAAGGTGATCAAGCAACGGGCCGTAACCCGCAGTAGAACCGTATTGGAAAACTTCAGGCATGTTCGCTAGGTTTTCTAGCGTTGGCTTCATTAAATCGATAGGGAATGTTTTCTCGTCCGGTAAACCACCGGCCAATGAGATGACATTTGGATCGCTTGCGGCTGCGAGGATCTCTCGAATGTATGAAGATTGAATCTGTTGTAATGACTGTGCGATTTCCATGTGTTGTGTCTCGTCGTTTTTCGTTTTTATTCTATCGCTTGATATTACACGGCAATTGTAAAAACAAGCGTGTCCGTTTATGCTCATAAACATGTCCATTTATGCTATTTGAAAAATGTCACGACAACACATATCCCGAATCAATGATGTTCTGTTCCATATTCACCAAGACATCAGCCAGCCTTTGTCGGCAAAAGCGCTCTCCGAGATTGCGGCTTATTCAGAACAACACTTCCACCGCACCTTTAAAAGCGTGGTTGGGGAGTCGCTGCATCAGTACATTCGACGTACTCGAATGGAGTATGCGGCCAATCAATTGATGTTCGATACCACGTCGTCAGTGGTAGAGATTGCCAGTAAATGTGGCTTTAGTTCGGTGTCTTCATTTAGCCGAGCATTCAAAGCGACCTTTAACATGTCGCCGGGCGAGTGGCGTAAACATGATTTACAGATAGCAGAAAAACCCTATTTGAAAGATCCCGAAGTCGCGGCGGGTTATTTGAACGTGGCGCAGCGAGTTTTACCCGAACCGAAGATCGTTGAAACACCGGAGCGCATGGCGGCTTATGTTCGACACACCGGCTATAACCGTTCCATTCGCAACGCATGGTTGATATTGAAAGCGTGGGCGAACTCCGAACAGCGTGACTTTTCAAGTCAGTTTGGTTTGCATCACTCAAACCCTGCTTGGGTTGAAATGGACCAGTGCCGTTATGTGGCGTGTATCGCGATTGATGAGCCGATTAAGTATCGCAGTGTCGTGAACCAGATGGTGATTCCGGGTGGTTTACATGCGGTATTTCGACTGAATGGCCGCTATGGTGAACTGCTACCACAGATCAGTATGGTGTTAGAAAAGTGGCTACCTACGTCAGGTTTCAAGCAGCGCTCAACGCCTGCTTATGTGCATTATCATCAGAATCATTTTCTCAACAGTGAAGAAGTGTTTGAACTCGATTTTTATCTTCCGGTGAGTTTCTACTAACCGACCTAAAGCTACCTATTTGGCTCGCTAGCGCAAATTCACTTAATCGATGGTTGTGGTGTTTTCTTGAATTAAGCTTTGCTCTTTTGTTGAGACGAATTAGCAGTGCCAATGACAACAAGCATTTCTATGTAGGTGAATTAACAGAAAAGCGCTTTGTTGATAATTTACCCCAGTAGATGATGACAACGTACGGATTAAACGATAGCATTCCCTTCTAATTGCAAATAGTTCTTAATATCACTCGTTAGAATATGACCATTACCCACAAAGATTATCTAAAAATCGCTTTCCCTTTCATCATCTCAACGGTGACTCAGCCTCTGCTTGGCGCCGTGGATACCGCCGTGATCGGACAGCTTGGCATTGCTGAACTGATTGGTGGCGTGGCGATCGGTACCATCATTATGAACACCATGTATTGGTTGTTTGGCTTTTTCCGTGTTAGTACGACAGGGCAAAGTGCGATGGCCTTGGGTAAGGGCAATCGCTCTGAGTTAGCGGGCAGCTTGATGCGTCCATTTGTGCTATCTGGTTTGGTGGGTTTGCTCTTCATTTTGATACAGCCGCTCATCTGGCAAGGTGCGATGTGGGTGATAGAACCTGAAGCGAACGTGGCTGAGCACGCGCGCATCTACTTCAGTATTTTGATTTATGGCGCGCCTTTTGTGCTGCTCAACTACACCATTATCGGTTGGTTGATGGGGCAAGCGAAAGCTAAAGAAGTCTTATACACACAAGTGTTTGGTAACGTGTTGAATATTGTCTTGGATGCGGTGTTCGTACTTTATTTCGACTTGGGTGTGGCTGGTGTGGCTTACGCAAGCTTGATTGCACAAATCACTACTTTTGCGATTGGTATGATGCTGGTGATGAAGACGAGCAACATCTCGATCTCTGAGTTCCTGCAAGGCTCGAAGATGACCAAGAAAGACCTTTCGACAATCATTTCATCAAATACTGACCTACTGTTACGCACGATTTGTATCTTAGTATTCTTTAACATGATGGCGCGCACAGGCTCAAAGTTGGGTACCGATGTTCTGGCTGCTAACGCAATCTTGATGCAAGTAACCTTTATTGTGAGTTACATGTTTGATGGTATTGCCAATGCATCGAGTGTGTTCGCGGGCAAAGCGGTAGGGCAGAAGAATCCTTCAATGTTGGACTGTGTGTTAAGGCTTAACTTCCAATGGACAGCCGGTTTTATTGCTGCGCTGACGCTGCTGACCTTGGTATTTAAAGACAGCATTGTTTTCCTGTTTACCGATATCCCAACGCTTGTTGTTCTATACCAAGATATGGCTCCGTGGCTGATTGTGTTCCCGCTGGTGGCTGGTTTTGGTTTGACGGTTTACGGCATCTTTACGGGAACAGGAACCACACGTCCGGTTCGAGACTCTAGCATCGCTACCTTGGCGCTATTCTTGGCTGTACAGGCGTTTTCGGTCGATTTGTGGGGCAATCATGGCCTATGGTTGGCGTTTACTTTGTTCTATCTTGGGCGTATTGCATTCTTGTATCCGTTCATCGCTCAAGTTAAGCGGAAATGCCTTCCAATGACATAAGTAATAACAGCGACCACAAAGCTGAGGTCATATAGAGTCATTACGAAAGCGCCTGACTGTTTCTTGTAGTTAGGCGCTTTTTTGTTTCTAACGGATTGTGACCATAGATGGTTTCACAGGCAAATTTTTTGCGATCTGGCTCAATGTCCGCTTTTCATCATACAGGCTTAATGATAGAGTTGTTATGTTATAACATATACTTATGAGTGCCTGCGTGAACGCCCCACTTTTGTCTGTTGACCGATTAACGATCGAAACCTCTTCGAGAACACTTTTCCAAGATATCCACTTCGATGTGTATCGAGGTGAGCTGTTGGCGATCATGGGTCCATCTGGCATTGGTAAGTCGATGCTTTCACGTGCGATTGCGGGTTTTCTGCCAGAAACGGTCGAGGTTGAAGGTCATATTTCTCTGTCTGGTGAAGCGGTATGTGGTTTGCCTATGCTGCAAAGAACCGCAGCACAACGACCTGCGGTTATCTTCCAAGATGCCCTTCAAGCCTTAAACCCTCTGGTTTCAATCGAAGGTCAACTTAGTTTGGCATTGACGGGGACTCGCACTAAGCCCAAATCACAAGACAAAATTAAACTCATTGAATTGCTAGTACAACTTGGTTTCCCTAATCCTGAAATTATCTTGCCGTTATATCCGAGCCAAATTTCTGGAGGGCAACGCCAACGAGTGTGTATTGCAATTGGCTTGTTGAGTAACGCCGACCTCATTATTGCCGATGAGCCAACCAGTGCGTTAGATCCGGTGACAGAGCAAGAGATACTTAAGCTTATTCGCGACAATGTTAAGCAGCGACAAATCGGTGGCTTGTTGATTACTCATGATCTGCACAGCGCGCTCGCGTGTGACAAGTTGTTGGTGATCGATGATGGTGGAGTGGTGGCTTATGGCGCACCAAAACACGCGCTTGAATCAAGCTCTCACGCTTTCTGCTGTTCATTGAGAGACCTAATCGCATGAGCTCGACCTTATCATTAAATTCAGAAGTCTCGCCGTTAATGCCAGTGATTGATTTAGAAACACAAACTCCGATCGAGATTAAGTTTGAGAATGTCGGTGTTCATTACTACTCAATACCGAGTTGGTTAGGTGGCAAGGCGTTCAAAGCGCTGCAAAACATCGACCTCAATGTTGAAGACAAAAGTTTAGCCATTGTTGGGCGTTCTGGTGCCGGTAAATCTACGCTGATTGAACTGCTGTTTGGCCTTAAAGAGCCGACGGTGGGGCTAATCAGCTTGTTTGGTCATTCGCTGCCAATTCGTAATAGCAAAGTACAAGCCGCGGTGTGCCGCTTGATTCAATTGGTGCCTCAAGAACCCCACACCAGCCTCAATCCTTACTATACCGTTCGACAGATCTTAGCCGAGCCGCTAAGCAACCTAGATGTTTCTGGTAATCATGAAAGCATCATTGAAGAGAGTCTATCGGACGTTGGCTTGCCAGCCACTTTGTTATCACTGAAATCTAATCAGCTCTCTACAGGCCAAGCTCAACGTGTGGCCATTGCTCGGGCGCTTGTCGTTAGACCCGCAGTTTTAGTCGCCGATGAGCCAACCAGCAGCCTTGACCCGGTGAATCGTCAAAGGTTATTGGATTTATTGAATTCATTGAAAAAGAAGCGCGATATGCGCCTTATTTTGGTGACACACGACCTAGGCGCAGCAAAAGCGCTTTGTGAAGAAGTTCTGGTTCTTGACCATGGCGAAATGGTGGAGTTTGGAGCGACCGAACAAGTGATGGGTACACCTGCTCATCCTGCGACTCAGTTGCTGATCGAATCTCAGCCACTATCGAAATCTACTTGTTAACACAACCTTATTTATTACGAAATACAGCTTACAGAGAAAAATAACTATGCGTTTTAATTCAATCAAACTGGCTTGCGCGCTTGCGTTGGCTCTGCCTTTGACTGGCTGTTTTGACTCTCAACCAGAGTCGAGCGATGCCGCAGTAAAATCTGAAATCCGAGTTGCGATGATGCAACCGCCAAGAACCGGCTTGTCACCCCTTTCTGATGACGCTTTTAAGTTATCTCGTTGGAGCACGGCTGAAACATTGGTTAACTTGAGTCCTACTTCGGTAGCACAGCCGATGCTGGCAACGGACTGGAAACAGGTTGATCCATTAACTTGGCAATTTACGGTTCGCAAAGGCGTTAAATTCCACGATGGTTCGACGCTAACGGCAAACTCGGTAGTGAACTCTCTACAAAAAGCTCTTGAAGCAGCACCTAAGCCGCGCATTCTAGATGGTGTAGACCTAGAAGTTAAAGCGATGGACAACTACCGCGTAGAGATCAAAACCAGCTTTGATGACCCTCTTTTACCAAGTCGTTTATCAAGCCCTCAATTAGCGATTCTTGCAGCAAGTGCGTACCAAGAAGATGGTCGTGTGATCCCAACGGGCGCGGGCACTGGTCCATTTGAATTGACTGAAATTAACGGTACAACAAGCGCGAAACTGAAACGTTTTGATGACTACTGGGGTGAGAAAGCGCAGGTTGAATCTGTGATCGCAGAATACGTTCCTAACGGTTTTGCGCGTGCTGCGGCTCTAAGAACCGGAACGGCAGACATCGTTGAAGCGGTACCCGTTTCACAAATCGCGACCATCGATCCGAATCTACTTTACGAAGTGGCAATGCCACGAACCAATACGCTTTACCTGAACAATAAGTCTGGTGTGTTCAGCGAGATTAACCTGCGTAAGGTTGCAGCGGCTGCGGTAGACAGAGAACAGATCGTTAGCACTGTTTATGAAAACCACGCGGATATCGCGCAAGGTCTATTAGGTCCTGCACTTGCTTGGGCTGAGCCAATTCGACCTGAAGGTCAGGCCGTCGATAAAACGCTAAAAGCGAACGGTGAAAGCATTGTTATCGGTACCTTTACCGACCGAGCTGAGCTTCCAGAAGTGGCAGCGCTACTGAAGCAACAGCTTGAAGCGGCTGGCTTCAAAGTTGAGTTAGATATCCGTGAATACGCTCAGATCGAAAACGATGCGCTATCAGGAAAGTTTGATGCGTTTATCCTTTCTCGCGCAACGGTTCTAGATTCGGGTGACCCAGTGGCTTACATGATGAGTGACTTTGGCTGTAAGGGTTCATTTAACCTTGGTCAGTTCTGTTCTCAAGAGGTAGATAAAGCACTGGCTCACGCTGATCTACAACCGCTAGGTGCACTGCGTCAGCAAGCGATCATCGAAGCTGAGCAAAAAATCTTGAATGACTTTGCTGCTATCCCATTGCTTCACGAACGTGTGATTCAAGGTGAAAGCGAGCGCGTAAGCAATGTGGTTCGTGACCCAAGTGAGCGCCGTTTAGTTGACCAAACTACACAGATCAAACAAGTGAAACAGGCTAACTAAATAGATGCTATCTGCTGAGACTCTGCGTCGAACCTTATTTCTCTTGACGCCTTGGTTATCAAGAATCGCCTCACTGATTGTGGTGGTGATTCTTGTTGGCTTGATGCCTGACATTGCGGGTATCGATCCAAGCCAATCCATTCTGCGTGCGAGGGCGGGGCAACAACATTTGCTTACGCCTGAAGCTTTAGCTGCGGTGAGAGCTGACCTTCAGCTTGACCGTTCGGCAAGCGAACGCCTGATCGACTGGATAGGAAGTGCCTTTTCGGGTGACCTAGGGAAATCATGGATTGATGGTTCTTCGGTTGCACTAGGCATTCAAAAGACAGCGTCGACGTCTCTGTTTCTGATGTCGAGTGCACTTGTGATGACTTTCGTGCTGTGCGGTGCAGGCTTACTTGCTACCTTGCGCAGTTGGAAGAAGGGTAAATTAGGGCAGAGTTATAGCAGTTTAAGCACCGTATTAATATCCTTGCCAGAGTACGTGGTGGCCTCGGTATTAATACTGGTGTTCTCTATCTGGTTAGGTTGGCTGCCGCCGTATGGTTGGCAAGGTTGGCAAGACATCTGGCTACCGAGTTTAGCGCTCGCACTGCCCGCCAGTGGCTTGTTTAGTCGTCTACTCAGAGACAGTTTACAACGCGTTTTAAATGAACCTTGGGTGATCACTTGGCTCAGTGCCAACGTTCATTCCAACCAAATTATTCGCTTTGCGCTGAAAAGAGCATTGAGCAGCCTGATCCCACAAATCGCCATGATCGTTATTGGCTTAACGGGTGGTGCGGTTGCGGTTGAGCTTATCTTCTCGATTCCGGGTATCGGGCGCATGATTCTAGGCGCAGTTAAGGCGCAAGATTTACCAATGTTGCAAGGCGGCCTGTTGGTATTGCTGTTGTTTTCAATTGCCGTGAGCAGCATGAGCTTGTTTGTTCAGCAGTTGATTCTGGGTCACAGCCTGAAAAGCGGTAAGCTCATTAGTAGTCACTCTTCGTTTCGCTTTACGCAAAGCCGCACCAAGCGTGCTGTTGCCTTCTCAATATTCTCATTCCTAATTGCGATTGTGGTATGGGCGGCATTTCGTGACCCATACACCAGTCAATTTTCACGTTTAGCTGATCCCAGTTGGCAAGCGCCTTTGGGTGCGGATGGCATTGGCCGAGACTTACTGGCGAGAATCGGCTCGGGTATGGTCTCGACCTTCCAAGCGGGTATCTTGGCAACGTTTTTGAGCTTGGTGACGGGCATCGTCATGGGCTTCAATACCCGCTTTAGCCAAGGCCTTATCGAGATCACTAAGGGCATTCCTTACATCATTGCAGGTCTGTTGGTTGCGGGCTTAACGGGGATGAATCCGAACAGTGCATTAATCGCGATTGTATTGGTATCTTGGGCGCCATTAGCGGCGCACTGCTCAAGTTTAATCGTGGAAGCAAAGGCTCAGCCTTATACTCATCTCGCGCCATTGTGGGGCACCAGCAAGCTTAGAATCTTCCGCTTCTATCTGATTCCTTATGTGATGCCGCCATTGCTAAGACACGCGTTGTTGAGGCTGCCAGTGATTACATTGAGCCTGACCTCGCTTAGCTTCATCGGCTTGGGAGCGAAGCCTCCTGCACCTGAATGGGGTTTGATGATTGCTGAGAACTTACCCTACATTGAACGCGCGCCAATCGCTGTCATGGGACCAATTGTTGGTCTGATTCTGTTAGGTTCTGCAATTAACATGATGTTTGATGATTAACCCAAAGAGTTGGTTGCTGAGGTTTCTAAATTGACGATTCGATTGGGTATTCGATTTAGCATTAATGTTGTAACCTTGAGCCCTGCTTTGTAGAGAAGCTTTTTGATCGGCTCAAAAGCTAAACCGACCCTAGTTAAGTGTTAAGGATTCAACATGTATCTTGTTTTGTATTGCCACAATATTGGTATGACCGATTTTTCATTCTTTGAAACAGAAGATTTTGACAAAGAAGAGGGCTATATCGTGCGAGGTAAATGGCCGAATGAGAAAGCGTTTCGTGATTACTTAACCAAAGAGTTTGGTGACATGAGTGAATTCAAAGTGATCGACTTGATCGCCAAAGGCGCAGAAGCAGAACACTACTCACCAGAAGAGTTGATGCGCCTAACTCAGTAGCCGTTAGCTCAGCAATATCTAGCTCGGTAATACGTTTTAAATCGAATAAAGAAATGGCAGCCTGATTGGGCTGCCATTTTCGTTTTAGGTTAAAGCTAATACCTTTTACATCGTGAATGATGCTGCTGCGCAACCTCGTCCACCAAATACAAGATGGATTGATACGGAATGCCACTGTGATGCGACAAACCGATCTCACAGGTTCGGCTGTTACTAAAGCCGCGAGTGCAGTTGCTTGGTACTTGTTCTTTGAGTGGGTGTACCGCCGCTTCATTCAGCTCTGGAGTGGTAAAACCTTTGTCACCCGCCCAACCACAGCATTGAATATGCTCAGGAACAATCACCTCTTCGGTACAGGCTTTAGCAAGGCTCAACATCGCGCCTTCCAAACCCATTCGACGAGAGCTACAAGTCACATGCAGCATCACGGTTTCTTGCAGCGGCTCAAGTGTCAGGTGCTCAAGGAGGTATTGATTCACAAACCCTGTCGGCTCTAATACCTCTAACGGTTTGGTGAACTGTTCAATACTGCGTTTAGCACATGGGCTGGTGTCCATTAATACTGGGTATTCACCCTGACGACTGGCCTGCCACAACACTTCTTCGAGCTGTTGCGCTTTAGATTGGGCTAAATCGGTCATCCCTTTGCTGTCGTAAGGCATGCCACAACATTGGTCGTCTAGCTTCTTCGGAAGAATTACCTCAAATCCGGCTTTATTAAGTAAAGACATGGTCACTTCAGTTAGAGGACGTTGGTCGCCCGCATCACTCTGTTGTCCCATGGTGCGACTCGCACACGAAGGCAGGTAAACCACCTTCTTATGATTGCTTGAGTTTTCTGCCGTCACTGGTGATGAGGTTAGCGAATGACTGTTGGATTGCGGCATCTCCGGCATCCAAACCGGTGTCGCGCCTTTAGTCATTGAGCGCAGGCCGTTGGTTAGCTTGCCGACGGTATTTGCGCCTAATACTTTACTCGCCACTTGGTTGGTTTTGAGGCCGGCCTTGGTAAGTTTAGTGGTGGTCGAGAAATGATCCGCTGTCCACTTAGCGATTGGCGTAAATTTCTCGTACTTGGCAATACGAAGCTTCTTAATTAAATCACCGGTGTTGATTCCCACTGGGCAACGCTCGGCACACAGGCCGGTTGCGGCGCAGGTATCAATACCTTGATATTCGAAGGTTTTTTCTAGTTCGCTTGCTTCTATTTCTTCACCCGCAGCACGGCGGCGTTGTAACTCGCGGTACAGCACGATACGTTGGCGTGGCGATAGGGTTAAGGTACGAGACGGACAAACAGGCTCACAGAAGCCACATTCAATACAGCGGTCGACAAGGTCGTCAGCAGCAGGCATTGGCTTCAAATTGGTGATGTGTGAATTTGGATTGTCGTTAATAATAACGCCGGGGTTGAGCAGTCTTTCTGGATCAAACAAGGCTTTGATTTGTTGCATCAAGACGTAGCCATCTTTACCCCATTCTAGCTCCACATAAGGCGCCATATTACGGCCAGTGCCATGCTCTGCTTTCAGTGAACCTTGGTATTTCACCGCGACCAGTTCGGCAACGTCATCCATGAAACCGCCGTAGCGATCGATTTCTGTTTGGCTATCAAAGCCTTGAGTAAACACAAAATGCAGGTTGCCTTCGAGGGCGTGACCAAAAATAATCGCTTCGCTGTAGTCGTATTTATCGAACAGCTCTTGCAGCTCTCGAATACCATTAGCAAGGTTTTCGACAGGGAAAGCCACGTCTTCAATGATAACGGTAGTGCCAACTTCACGAACGGCTCCAACCGCAGGGAACATACCTTTACGGATGCCCCATAGGGTTGCGACTGTCTTTGGATCGGAAGTGAAAGGCACCGATTCAACAATCGTGTACTCAGTCAATGCGTCCAAAATTGATTTACATTGTAAATCTAAGTCCGTCTGGGAGCTGGCGTGTGATTCAACCAAAATCGCTGCGGCTTCTAAGTCCAAGCTTGGCATAAATGCAGGCATACCCGGTTTGTCAGCTACTGAACGAAGTGCTCTGCCATCCATCAATTCCACCGCAGCAACCGGCGTTTTTGATAGCGTAGTAACGGCTTTACTGGCTTGTTCGATGTCTGCAAACACCAACAGCGCTGAAGCTTTATTCGGGTGTTCGATAACCGTGTTGTAAGTGATCTCAGCGATGAAGCCTAGCGTGCCTTCAGAGCCAATCATCAGGTGTTTGATGATCTCAATTGGGTCGTGGTAATCGACCAAAGCATTCAGAGCGTAGCCAGTGGTGTTTTTGAGTCGGTACTTGTGGCGGATTCTGTCTGCGAGTTCTTGGTTTGAAGCTGTCTGTTGGTGTAATTCAACAATGCCTTCAAACAGTTCTTTGTGTGATTGCTTGAATGCCTCAACACTTGCGTTATCAGCCGTATCAAGCAGGGAGCCATCACTCAATACGATTTTTATGCTCTCAACGGTGCGATACGAGTTTTGCGCAGTACCACAACACATGCCACTGGCGTTATTCGCTGCAATACCACCGATTTTACAGGTATTGATAGAGGCTGGATCTGGGCCGATTTTACGTTGGAAAGGAGCAAGGTATTTGTTGGCATCTGCGCCAATCACACCCGGTTGCAGGATGATCTGATTGCCGTTATCTACGATTTCATGACCACGCCAGTCATCGGTCAGTGTGATGAGTACCGAGTCTGAAACCGCTTGTCCTGACAGGCTGGTGCCCGCGGCGCGAAAGGTAAAATGAATACCGAGTTCACGGCAACTTTGAATGGTGAATATCACTTCGTCTAAGTTCTTGAGCCTTAGAACCATTTTCGGCACCAAGCGATAAAAACTCGCATCGGTGCCGTAAGCCAAGCGCTTTGCCTCTTGAGTGACAATGCGTTCTGTTTCTATTCTTTGAGCCAGTATCGCTTCAAGCTGCTGATAAGCTTGTGCGTCTATTACTCGCTCATGGGATGTGTTTGTCTCCATCTTTGCTTCCTTGTGCTTCTTAATTGGCACTGGTTAGGGCGTGTTGACCTTTCGTGGTTAAATTTTGTTCGAGATAAAAGCGTTTTAATCGCGGCGAGGGGGAAGTAGCCTAGCACTCTAAGCAAATCCCCCTCAACAAAGAGTAAAACGCTTTTAGCCGAACCCTTCGGGCAGCGTTTGCTGGCCATTTTTACTACGTTATCGGCTTCTCATGTAGGCTAGCTACACATCGACGCCTCTGCCTTGTATAAATACCCAGCAACTCGCTGCAAAAATCAGCTCGAAAGATCAACACGCCCTAGCTTTTATATTATTTTCCAGTGCTTAAACGGTGTCACAACGGCAGTGGAATTGCTGTGACACCGATTGAACTTCAGTCTAAGTAGACCAAAGCATTAATCCGAATCTGAATCGTGGAGGCTTAATCTAGCCCCACCAGAGAATCACGGGTTAAGTCTTTGATTGTCTTGGCGCCAGTTAGAGTCATCGCAACGCGCATCTCTTTGTCGTAAAGGTCGAGTAGGTTCTCAACACCTGCTTGTCCTTGCGCTGCTAACGCGTAGACGAAAGAGCGACCAAGCAAGGTGCAGTCTGCGCCCATCGCCATCATGCGAACTACATCTAAGCCAGTACGAATGCCAGAGTCGACCAGAATCTTGGTGTCGCCTTTTACCGCATCTGCAATCGCAGGCAGTGCCTTAGCACTTGATAGAACACCATCAAGCTGACGACCACCGTGGTTTGAAACTACGATACCGTCTGCACCAAATCTCACGGCGTCTTTTGCATCTTCTTCATCAAGAATACCTTTGATGACCATCGGGCCGTCCCAGAAATCACGGATCCACTCTAGGTCTTTCCATGAAATCGACGGGTCGAAGTTGTCACCCAACCAACCGATGTAGTCTTCCAGTTTGGTTGGAGAGCCACGGTAAGTAGAGATATTGCCAAGATCGTGTGGCTTGCCTAGTAGGCCAACATCAACGGCCCAACTAGGATGACGCATAGATTGAAATACACGACGAATTGCTGCGTTTGGACCGCTCATTCCTGAGTGCATGTCACGGTAACGAGCGCCAGGTACAGGCATATCCACCGTGAAGACCAGTGTTGTTACGCCTGCCGCTTTGGCACGTTCCAATACGTTCTTCATGAAGCCACGATCTTTTAGTACGTAAAGTTGGAACCACATTGGGCGCTCAATCATAGGTGCGACTTCTTCGATCGGGCATACCGACACGGTCGACATTGTAAAAGGGATGCCTTTATTGTCTGCGGCTTTAGCAGCTTGTACTTCGCCACGTCGTGCGTACATGCCTGTTAGACCAACGGGTGCTAATGCAATTGGCATCGCGAGCTTTTCGCCAAACAACTCGGTTTCTAAATTTAGGTCCGACATGTCATTGAGGACACGCTGTTTGAGCGCGATCTCTGCAAGATCGGCCGTGTTGCGGCGTAGGGTATGTTCTCCGTAAGAACCGCCGTCAATGTAGTGAAAAAGAAACGGTGGTAATTTTGCTTTTGCTGCGGCGCGGTAATCAGTCGATGCGGATATGATCATAATTTCAGTCCTAAATTCTTGGGATGTTGCCCTTCTATGAGAGCTTGGCTTGGGCTGCTTTAATTCTTAATAAAATGGCGTTAATACCCGAGGGTGTTGATGTGTTTTAGTATCCATTCCGAAACTCATCAACTGTCTTATTAGACGGTGTTGCAGTCGGGGAATTGAGTATTAACGCCAAGTGCTTTTGTAACGACTTATGGGTTTACATAAGTGCGTCTGTCATTTTGAAACCGTAGACAACCACTAGGCCAATGATTCCGGTCATTACCAGGTAGTAGAACGTTGGGATAATGGTTTTACGTAACGTTGCGCCTTCACGTCCTAGTAAGCCAACGGTTGCTGATGCGGCGACCACGTTGTGAATAGCAATCATGTTACCGGCAGCTGCGCCAACAGCTTGTAGAGCAACAACTACAGCACTAGAGATAGACAGCGTTTGTGCTACTTCGAATTGGAACTGGCTGAACATCATGTTTGAAACGGTGTTCGAACCAGCAATGAAAGCACCTAACGCACCGACGGTTGCACTTAACGCTGGGAATGCGCCGCCGACTAGGTCAGCTGCAAAGTTTGCAGTGGTTACAGGCATACTGGCTAAATCTGCGCCGTTCACGCCTGAGTTAATGAAGATACGAACCATTGGGATGGTGAACACCAACACAAAGCCAGCGCCTATTAGAGTTTTGCTCGACTCACCAAAGGCTTTAGCCAGTGGTGTTGCGCTGCGTGATTGCATTAGAACAGCAACCAGTGCGACGAATACCAAGATACCGCCAGGTAGATACAGAGGTTGAATCGCTGTACTTACGCCTGTCTCGCCAAGGATGTTGCTGAATGAAAGGCTAACGCTCTTAAGCAGGCCTTTGAACTCAGGGCTAACACGGCTAGCAACTAGAGTGACAGCGAGCAGCACGTAAGGTGCCCATGCCATCGCCATGCTCATTTTCTTATGGCTTTGGTTGTTGTCATCAAGGTCGATTTTCAAAGAACCTAACCATTCTGCTGGCCACTTGTCTTCGCTCTCAAAATCCCATTTTGATTTAGGTACTAGGAAGCCGCGCTTTGCTGCTGTTACAACAATCGCAAGGCCAACCAAACCACCAATCAGTGATGGGAACTCAGCACCTAAGAAAACACCTGTTAGTGCGTAAGGAATAGTGAAAGCAGCACCTGCGAACAGTGCGAACGGCAGGATATCAAGACCTTCAGTCCAGCTTTTGTTCTTACCGAAGAAGCGAGTCAGCATCATCGCCATCAATACAGGAATCATCACACCAACGCAGGCGTGGATGATCGCAACACTTGATGTGATCTGTTGTAGGTAAGCATCCCATGTTGAGCCATTGGCGATCAGGCTTTCACCGATTTTGTGCGTATCCAAGCCTTTGTTTACGCCAACGATGATAGGTGTACCAACTGCGCCGAACGATACCGGCGTAGATTGAATCATCATACCCATCAGTACCGCAGCTAATGCTGGGAAGCCGATTGCAACCAGTAAAGGAGCGGCGATTGCAGCCGGTGTGCCGAAGCCTGATGCCCCTTCAATGAATGAACCAAAACACCAAGCGATGATGATCGCTTGCACACGACGGTCTGCTGAGATGTCAGTAAAGCCGTTGCGGATGGTGGTGATAGCTCCAGTGTGTTTTAAAGTGTTTAATAAGAAGATGGCGCCAAACACAATCCAGAGAACCGACACCGTAATGCCAAAGCCTTGGAATACTGAAGCTAACACGCGAGTGCCAGACATATCCCAAGCAAATAGGGCAATAGCAACGGTTAATGCAAATGCCACTGGCATCGCTTTTTTCGCTGGCCAGTTAAGGCCAACCAGCAGAATCGCTGCAACAACTATTGGCGAAAAGGCCAATAAAGCTAGTAGAGTTTCACTCATGGGTACTTCCTCGTACTTGTTTTCAAACGTTCATGTTTGAAGTGAATAACACGTCATTAGTTTTGTAGGTGTAATCTGAATCTCATGGATTCAATTGTTGTAATTAGAGTCGCTTTATTTGTAACCGATGTGATTGCAAAAGCTGTTTTTGTAATTGTTTTGTTAATTTGGCGTGAATTTACCCCTTTATTTTTTATTGATATAGGGAAATAATGAAAATAATTAATTCCAAAATTGGCATAATCAAATGCGAGCAGACGATTTGATCCTGTTTTCACAGGTAGTAGAGCTGGGTAGTTTTAGTAAGGTGGCAGAACAAAATAACCTTACAAATTCGGTAGTTAGTAAGAGAATTGCGCGTTTGGAAGAAGAGATTGGCGTGCAGCTATTATATCGAACCACACGTAAATTGACCCTGACCGAGGCGGGTAAGGCAATGTTACACGGAGCCAAAAATGTGAAGCAGGCGGCTCAAGAGGCTATGGACGCAGTTTCAGGCTTTGGTGAAAATGTCAGTGGTCATATCAAAATGTCAGTGCCTACTATCTCCGGAGATTTGATTCTCGCAGACGCTGTTGCCGAGTTTTGTAATATGCACCCAGGTTTAACAGTCGATATGTCTCTTAACAATCGATTTGTTGATTTGGTTGAGGATGGTCTCGACTTGGTCATTCGAACCGGTTACTTGGAAGACTCAAGCCTTATTGCCCGTCATATATTGGATTCACAATGGGTGGTGTGTGCCTCGCCGTCTTATATCGCTAAGAACGGTAAGCCGATGCAGCCCAAGGATTTGGTCGAGCACAATTGCTTGCAATACGCTTATCAAACGACAGGCGCCAGTGAGTGGCAGTTCTTACACAGTAAGGATGGCTGTACCGACAACGACAAATACATCGTGCGCGTTTCTGGCTCTTTCTCTACCGATAACGCGACGGCATTAAGAAAGGCCGCTTTGGGCGGTCATGGTGTGGCGTACGTGCCACGTTGTCTGGTGTATCACGATATTCGAAACGGCCAGCTGGTGGACATCTTCCCTGATTTAGTCGGTAAAAAGCTGGGTATTTATGCGGTGTACCCGTTTACGCGCCAGCCACCGAACAAGATTAAGTTATTGATTGAACACATCAGAACGCGTTATCTGACGATTTCACATTATTTTTAATAAGGATCACGATGAGCTATTTAAAAGAGTATCAATATCCAGTCACCAACAAACAGATCGTCAGCGATGACTATTTCGGTCAGATAATCGAAGACCCATATCGCTGGTTAGAAGACGACAGAAGTGACGAAACCGCGCAATGGGTGGCGAGTCAAAATGAAGTCACATTCGATTACCTTGCTCAAATCCCGTATCGCGCAGAACTGCGAGAGCGATTAGCGAAAGCGCAAGACTACAAAAAGAGCTCACAACCGTTTGTGCGAGGGGATTACACCTATTTCTATAAGAATGATGGACTGCAGAATCACAGCATTCTTTATCGTCAGAAAGAAGGTCAGTCGATTGAAGTGTTCCTAGACCCGAATACCTTCTCGGAAGATGGCACCACATCACTGGGCTCGGTGTCGTTTTCGAAAGATTACAGCCTAGTGGCATACAGTATTTCAGAGGGCGGAAGCGACTGGCGTAAGATCTTTGTTATTGATACCGAGACTAAGCAGCAGCTTGAAGTCGAAATCACAGACGCTAAATTTACCGGCATTTCTTGGTTGGGTAATCGCGGCTTTTATTACTCTAGTTACGACAAGCCCGACGGCAGCCAGCTTTCTGCACGTACCGAACAGCACAAACTTTACTTCCATGAGTTGGGTACAGAGCAAGCTAGCGACAAGGTGATTTTTGGTGAGAATAACACCGAGCAGCACCGTTATGTGTCGGGTTACACCACCGAAGATGACCGTTACTTGATCATTCTAGGGCGAGAGTCGACATCGGGTAACAGACTGTTCTATATCGATTTAAACTCACCAGAACAAAAGCTGAATACGCTGATTGATCATGTGGATAGCGATACTTATCTTATCGATAACCAAGATGAGACCTTCATTTTATACACCAATCTTGATGCGCCTAATGGCAAGGTGGTGAGCTTTGATACTCGCGATGGGAAATGGCTCGAAATCATCCCTGAAAAGCCACAGCCATTGGATATCAGTACGGGCGGTGGTTACTTGTTTGCCCACTACATGGTCGATGTGGTGTCTAAGATTGAGCAGTTGGATTACCAAGGTAACCTAGTTCGTGAAATTCATTTGCCTGGGCTGGGAACGGCCAGTGGCTTAGGTGGAAAAAACGAGCAAACTCAGCTTTATTACACCTTTACCAACTATGTAACGCCGCCAACGATTTTCTCTTTCGATGTCGAATCAGGCAATTCTGAAATCTACCAACGCTCTGAGTCTCCGTTTGAGTCGGATCAATTTGAGTCTAAACAAGTCTTCTATACCTCGAAGGATGGCACCAAGGTTCCGATGCTTATCTCTTATAAGAAGGGATTGGTGTTAGATGGCAATAATCCAACTATGTTGTACGCCTATGGTGGCTTTAACGTTAGCCTAACGCCTTCTTTCTCGGGCACGGTTGGCAGTTGGCTAGAACTGGGTGGCGTATATGCGGTGCCAAATCTGCGTGGCGGTGGTGAGTATGGTAAGGCGTGGCACAAAGCCGGAACTCAGCAGAAAAAGCAGAATGTCTTTGACGACTTCATTGCTGCTGCCGAGTTCTTAATCGCAGAAAACTACACCAGTAGCGATAAGTTGGCGATTCGCGGCGGCTCTAACGGAGGCTTGCTGGTAGGCGCTTGTATGACTCAAAGGCCAGAGCTTTTCCAAGTGGCTTTACCTGCGGTTGGTGTGTTGGACATGTTGCGTTACCACACATTCACGTCTGGCGAAGGTTGGGCGTACGACTATGGCACATCCGCGCAAAATAAAGAGATGTTCGAATATCT
The DNA here is from genome assembly GCF_900382755.1 of Vibrio sp. Evd11. Lineage (NCBI taxonomy): Bacteria > Pseudomonadati > Pseudomonadota > Gammaproteobacteria > Vibrionales > Vibrionaceae > Vibrio > Vibrio sp. Evd11. The sequence goes on along the minus strand of NZ_OSDX01000018.1, from coordinate 55,528 downwards.
GCTTGGCTATTCTCCGGTTCATAATGTGGTGCGCGGCACGGATTATCCAGCAACTCTGGTGACGACTGCCGATCACGATGACCGCGTGGTACCTGCTCACTCTTATAAGTTCATCTCAGAGCTGCAAGATAAGCATGAAGGCGGTGCGCCCGTGATGATTCGTATCGATGTTAATGCGGGCCATGGTGCTGGAATGCCGCTGAGTAAAGCGATCGACCTCACTGCTGATATCTACGCATTTACCCTGTTCAATATGGGAATAGAGTCCCTAGGTTCAATCTAGAAAATACTTAATTTTAGATAACTGGGTATTTGACTCAGTCCAAAAAGCCTCAAAATCTGCCTTAGATTTTGAGGCTTTTCATATAGATGAAAATCAATCAAATTCACATCCAATTCTCTTTGTTTTTCTACACCCTTTTCCGTGATAGCCGCCACCATTACTGATGAAATGAAAGCGATTTCAAGCTGATATATCACGCATGTTTGTTCATAACTTATTGATCTGAATGCAGTAGTTTTCCCCGTAAATTTTCTAAAAGTTTCATGACATTTAAGCTGATTTATCAGTGTGAACAGCGACCAACTTTTCAACTCTTTCATTGCTTAATATTTCCCTGTTCGATGAAAACTCAAAAAAATAATAGGGAATTACAATGCAAAAATTTAAGCTTTTGCCAATAACGGTCGCAGTGGCGGCTTCGCTTGCTTCACTCTCTTCTTTCGCTGCAGAAACGGATCTTGCTGCTCTAGAACAACGAATCCAAGAGTTGGAATCTCAGGTTGGAGACATCAAGTACACTGATGACCAACAACAAGCGGTTCTAACTTCAGAAACGAATGTGCCAGATGGCATTGTCTTCTCTGGTTACGCTCGTTACGGCGCTCACTACAAAAGTGGTGATGAGCGTTACGTAGACATCGGTACAACAGGCCGTTCTGTCGGTCGTTTAGGTAACGAAGCTAATGGTGGCGAGGTTCAGCTAGCTAAGCTTTTCGAAGCTGACAATGGCGCTATCTGGGACATCGTATTCATGGCTGACCACTGGGAAGCTGACGCTTGGGCTGACGACGGCGGCTTGAGCATGAAAAAAATGTACGCTGGTGTAACCAATGTATTTGAAAGCCAACCAGAACTTTACATGTGGGCTGGTCGCGACTTCCATCAACGTCCGCAACAAGGTTTGAACGATTACTTCTGGATGACACACGATGGTCAAGGTGCTGGCTTTAACAACTTAGATTTCGGCGGTGCGAAGCTAGATATGGGCTTTGTAGGCCAAGTGAAAGGCGGCCTCGTAAATGACAACGGTCGATACGCAATTACTTCTAAACTTCACTCAATTAACGCGGGTATCGGCCAACTAGACCTCTATGCTAACTATGGTTTTGCTTCAGATGAAGCAGACTCAGACGTAGCGGGTGATCCAAAAGTCAGTGATGAAACGGCATACCTAGTAGGTGCAACATTAGGTTTGGGTGAGTCTAACAAGCTGGTTGTTAAGTATGGTGACGGTGCAGATTCATCGGTATATGACCTTAAAGGTGATTATCAGACTTTGTATGCAAGTGTTGAGGGTAGCTACGCGGCATCTGAACAGTTCATCATCGATTACTTAGTGTCTTACAAAGACAATTCTGGCTCAGACTTAGATCGTGAGAATACTGAATACGCGGGTATCGTTCGTCCACAATACCAATGGGATGATGTTCATTCTACTTGGTTAGAAGCGGGCTACGGCATGGTTGATTACGATGACGACGGTGAAGAGAACGCGTGGAAAGTAACTCTGTCTCAAAACGTTTCTCTAGGTGGCTTACCTTGGAGCCGTCCAATGCTTCGCTTCTACACAACCGTGGGTGATGTAGAAACGAAAGGCAACACAGTGAAGACAACCAATGTTGATACATTGTCGTTCGGCGCAATGTTTGAAGCTTGGTGGTAATCAACAGATAGAAAGAGCAACGCTTTGAATTAGGCATATTTTCAAAGCGTTCATGTTGAAATAGCCATACGTTACAAATAGTAAGTACATACTGTCCATTTTAGCCCTAAAGGCAGATTGATTAGGGCACGTTAAATAACTCCATTCTTGGGCACATTTTATGTGCCCTTTTTTTCGCCACTAGATCAAGGAATAACGATGAGACTTTCTTCCATTGTGTCTCGAGTTTATTTAGGTTTCTTCACGCTGATCGTGATCATGCTGGGTAGCGCATGGTTGAGTATTAGCAGCAATAAGAACATAACCTCACACATCGAAACCATCACTCAACAAGCCACCCCTTTAATGCTCCAATCCTCTACGCTTACCATCCGTTTTTTGGATATTAACCGAAGCTCAATTCCTTATTTATCAGCGGATTATGTTGATGAGTTAGAGCCACTCAAACAAGTTGTTGTAAATAACATTGAGCATTATCAGCTGCAATTGAATTGGTTTGAAGGCAAGAGCACGGCAGGGTCGTCTCTTGAATCCATACTCCAGAATATTGATGAAACGGGCGTTGCCACCATCGATAAGATAGACCAGACCTTAAACTTATACGTTTCTTATTTGGATACGAAAGACCTCGGTTCGATGGAGCAGGCACAATTTCAATCGGTAGTGGGTCAACTCAATAATACCTTGGTGAATCAACTGGCGAGCGCGAGCTCAGATGCAACGCAAAAAGCAGTAGAAGCATTACTGGTTCAATTGAGCTTGATTGCGGCAGAAGCCAATGAGGCTTTTTCACTGCAAACGTCATCGGAAGTTCGTGGAGTAGAGCGACGCCTACAAAGTCGTCACGAGCGATTTAAAGAGGCTGTTGCCAATTTGGAGGCGCAGGCCCCGGCTTTAGTGCGGCGGAGCAAGCAGTCTTTGTCACTGCTCGCTTCCCATGCCTTTTCAGCGCAAGGCTCAGTGTCTACGCACATGGAAACCGTTAAGTTGCATGAGTCGATAGCTGAACAAAGAGCTGAAATTGAACAGGCGATTGATGTGCAGCTAGGGTACTTCGACGAACTTTCTACGTACGCCGAACACACCGCAACAAACCTGTATCAAGAGTCGATGGAATCATCCAATCAAGCCCTTTTGATGCAGGTAATTATTTCGATTGTATCGGTTCTGATTGCGCTTTTGATAGGCGTTAATATCGCAAAAGGCATCCGTAAGCCAAGCAAGTTGGTACAAGGTGCCTTAGACCAAGTCGCCAACAAAGACCTGAGTTATCAGGTTCAATATCAAGCCAATAATGAATTTGGTTTAGTGAGCGACAAGGTCAATTTGGTGATCAGTCACTTAACACACGTGATTGAAAACATGCGCCAATCATCGCTGCATTTAAAGGAAGCGTCACTAGATAATCAAAGTACCAGTGGTTCATTGCGTGAGGCGATGTTAGACCAAACCAATCAAACCGTAATGGTGGCAACGGCGATGGAACAGATCGAATGTTCCGTGACTGAAATAACTCAAGCGGCCAACCAAACACTGACACTGGTGACATCGGCTGTCACTAGTTCAAGCGCAGGGCAACAAACCATGGGCAAGAATGTTGACCTAATGGGCGTTTTGGAAAGTAAGTTGGCAGAATCAACAAGCACAATCGACAAACTTGAGAAAGAGAGTGCCAGCATTGGTTCTATTCTTGATGTGATCTCCGGTATTTCAGAACAAACTAACTTGTTGGCATTGAATGCAGCCATTGAAGCCGCTCGTGCTGGCGAGCAAGGTCGAGGGTTCTCTGTGGTCGCCGACGAAGTGAGAGTGTTAGCCGCAAAAACCAATGCATCAACGCAAGAGATTCACCATAAAATTGAACGGCTTCAAAACAGTTCTAAATTGGCTGTTGAACAAATCAATCAGTGCGTTGCAGATATGGCGCAATGTGTTGAGCAAACGGGTGAAGTGAATCAATCCATATCGACCGTGTATGGCTTGCTCAATGAAGTCGAACAAAGAAGCCATCAGATCGCAACGGCGACCACAGAGCATCAAGTTGTCGCATCCCAAGTGACGCAAAGTATCAGCCAGATACATGAATTGGCAGAAGAAAACTCCCAACGTTCACAGGTACTCTTTTCCCATGGTCAGCAATTAGAAATCATGTCGCAACAGCAATTCTCACTGACTCAAGAATTTAAGTTACCGAAGCCATCTGAAAATAAGGATTAGACATCTATCTGAGTCTTAATGATTCCATGCCCAGCTTTTTGCTGGGCATTTTTGTGTCGGGTCAGCGGAGCATTAATGTGAGTGTTCATGAGATGAAATGTTCTCATACAATTTCGAAAGGCCATTGAAATAACAAGGCCACTTTCCCCGTGTATATTGCCTTCAGCTGCGGATTCATCAACAAATTACGCTTCAGAAAAATGGATTTTGGTGTACTTGTTTGATCTGGCGAGTAAGTAATCGAACGCCATCTTGATAATATAAACAATAATCTCATGAAATAGTTTCATGGCGTGAAGTTAATCTGTAAGCGCTTTCATGATTTCCACAACTGGCCTTTTTACCTCCAACTTTAGTGTGATGACACTCACTTCAACCAAGACGCCTTTCTTTAATAATCGTTTTGTAAGCGGTTACAAGCTAATGAAGTATCGAGGTTCGAGTGGCGACAATTAAACACGTATCAGAACATGCAGGTGTGTCTCAGGCGACAGTGTCTAGAGTTATTAATGGCACTAGCAGAGTCAGTCATGACAAGAAATTAAAGGTTGAAAAAGCGATCAAAGAATTGGGTTATCGCCCGAACTCTATCGCTCAAGCTTTGGCGTCAAGTCGTACCGGTAGTGTTGGTGTTGTTGTTCCTGAACTTGGCGGTTCTTTCTATTCAGGCATCTTGCATTGCATAGAAGAAAACCTGCGCCGCTTTGGTTATCACGCTGTGGTTACAGCGGGTTCGAACACCGAACAAGGGCAGCGCGAGTCTGTGGAGTTTCTGCTGGGGCGTCGTGTTGATGCTTTGATTCTTCATACTCAATTGCTCAGTGATGATTATTTAATTGAATTGGAAGAACAGGGGACCCCTGTGGTTTTAATTAACCGCTTCATCCCAGAAATGGCGATGAGTTGTATTGATATTGATAACGAAGTCGGGGGGCTACTCGCTACTCAATATCTTTTGCAAAAGGGACATACAGATATCGCGTGTATTACCGGGCCTTTAGATAAAGCAGACGCTAGGGGGCGTTTGCAGGGGTATCGAAAGGCCTTGGAAGAAGCGGGTGTGCCATACGATGAAGCCTTAGTCTCGGAAGCGGGCTTTACTGAAGAGACGGGCATCAGTGCTATGAAGAAGCTGATGAATCGTAAGTGTCATTTCACCGCAGTATTTGCTTCGAATGATCACATGGCATTTGGCGCCTTTGAGGTGCTGCATCAAGAGGGGCTGTCAGTTCCGAAAGATGTATCACTGGTGGGCTTCGATAACACCATCTTCGCGCGCTATCTGACCCCTAGTTTGACCACCATTAATTTCCCAATTGAAGAGATGAGCATTGAAGCTGTGCAGCTCACTCTGCAAAAGCTAAAGAAAATAAAACATGACGTGAACTTTAAATTGCTGCCGACGTTGGTCACTAGAAACTCGGTATCGGATTTACCAGTTACCCTATAAAAATATTAAGGATAGAACATGAAATTTAAGACCTTAGCGCTTTCATGCGCGGTTGCTTTAGGATTAGGTACAACAGCTGCAAATGCAGCAGACAAAGAAATTCGTTTCGACGGTTTCCCTGATTTCGATAGCAGCCTGAAGGTATTACTGCCTGATTTCGAAAAGGAAACGGGTATCAAAGTTGATTACCTTATGAACAACCACGGTGACCACCACACGAAACTGACAACGAACCTTGCAACGGGTTCTGGTGCGGGTGATGTGATTGTTGTGGACGTTGAGAAAATTGGTCCATTCGTGGGTTCTGGCGGCCTAGTTAACTTGTCTGAAAACTACGGTGCAGATAAGTACGAAGAACGATTCGCACCTTACGCATGGGCACAGGGCAAAGGCGCTGATGGCGATATGTACGGAATCCCTGTCGACCTTGGTCCTGGCGTTATGTACTACCGCACTGACGTGTTCGAAAAAGCCGGCATTAATGTAGAAGACGCAATCAAAGATTGGGACTCATACATCGCTGCTGGTGAAAAACTGAAAGAACAAAACGTACAACTTATCGCTTCGGCAGCCGACGTGGCACAAGCGATTATCTTCACGACGGTTCCTGAAGGTGAAGGTCTGTACTTTGATAAAGATGGCAATCCAGTCGTGACATCAGAGCGTTTTGTTCATGCTTTTGAAGTCGCAAAAGAGATTCGCGACAAAGGCTTAGACGGCCGCATTCTGGCTTGGTCTAACGAATGGTACGAAGGCTTCCGCAACGGCACATTTGCAACTCAACTTTCTGGCGCTTGGCTTCTTGGTCACCTAAACAACTGGATTGCTCCTGAAACTAAAGGTAAGTGGGCAGTAGAAAACCTACCTGATGGTATCTACGGCAGCTGGGGCGGTTCATTCCTATCTATCCCAACTCAATCAGAAAACCCAGATGAAGCTTGGGCGCTTATTGAATACATGACGACGGATCGTGAAGTACAGCTTAAACACTTCGAAACGATTGCTGCTTTCCCAGCGAACATCACCACGTATGACGATGAGCTTTTCCAAGAAGAGATGGAATTCCTAGGTGGGCAAAAAGCTCGTCTACTGTTTGCTGAAGTGGCACAGAACATCAAACCAGTCTCTCCAGCACAAGGCGACCACGTTGCACGTTCTATTATCTTAGAGAACGCATTGATGGAAGTGCTTGATGAAGGCAAAGACATCAAGACGGCGCTTAAAGAGGCAGAGCGTCTAATCAAGCGTCGCACGCGTAATCTTTAATTTGTTTTTATTTTAAGTAAGTGAGGAAGCGTGGATAACGCGCTTCCTTTTTAAGAGGTCGTTACTATGAATCATACAGCGAGCACAACGATAGAACCTGCGGACAAAAGCCTTTTTTCTCGTCTAAATTTGAAAGCGCTTACACCGTATGGATTTCTTCTGCCGTTTCTGATCATTTTTTCTGTATTTGGGATCTTCCCGCTGTTGTTCTCTGTTTACCTGTCGTTCCACGAGTGGAACCCGGTAAGAGGCATGGATGCGATGGAGTTCGTTGGTTTTGAGAACTATCACATTGCTTTAACGGACCCATGGCTATGGCGTTCATTGAAGAACACGCTTTGGCTAGCGATCACTTCAGGCGTGGCTCAGCACTTAGTCGCTATTCCAGTGGCTTACATGTTGGTTTCAATGGGTGACCGTATGCGTCACTGGCTAACATCGGCGTACTTTCTACCGTTCATTACATCAACGGTCGCAGCGTCACTGATTTTCTTCAATATGTACTCTCCTAACTCAGGAATTATTAACCAAACGCTAATGGCGCTGGCCGATAGCACGCTGTTTGGTTGGGCATTCGCTTGGGTTAACGATTTCCAACCCATCCGTTGGTTAGACGATGCCACTATGGTGAAGCCGTCTATCGCAATCATGGTTTTCTGGAAATACACCGGTTTTAACATCGTCCTTTACACCACAGGTTTAATGACGATTCCTAAAGACATCTTAGAAGCCGCGCGTATGGATGGTGCCAATGCCTTCCGCCGCTTCTGGAACATTTCACTACCAATGATTCGTCCATTCATCTTCTTTGCTATCACGATGACCATCATCGGTAACCTGCAAATGTTTGAAGAACCGTTCGTACTAACACGTGGTACAGGTGGTACTGGCCAATCTGGTTTAACTATCTCGATGTACCTCTACAAAGTGGGCTGGGAATGGTTAGAAATGGGTACAGCATCTGCTATCTCGTGGTTACTGTTTGCACTCATCGCGACTTGTACATTGGTTCAATTTTTACTCTTCGGTAAGAAAGGCTTAGGGGAACATTAAGATGTCGACATCAATTAAGACAAATACCTCACCACTAAGTGGACTGATACCAAGTGAACGCAGCATGTTCATTCTGACTAAGATCTTGATGGTCATGCTAGGTATCTTACTGGTTGTTTCAGCGCTAATTACAGTCTTTCCATTTGTATGGTCAGCACTGCTATCAACGCGTGACCGTTCTGAAATTTTCGGTACGGGCATTAGCTTTGCGATTGGCGATAGCCTGGCGATTAACTACGCCAAATTGCTTGAAATCATGCCGTTTTGGAAAGCGATGTTTAACTCGATTTACGTGGCTTTCTTAGGCACCACCATCTCGCTGCTGTTTTGTAGCATGGGTGGCTACGCGTTTGCTGTGTTTAAGTTCCGCGGTAAGAACGTGCTGTTCGGCATGCTGGTTGGCTCAATGGCGATTCCGCCTGTGCTTAGCTTGATCCCTTACTTCATGATCGTGAAATTCTTAGGCTTGTTGGATAACCACATGGCGGTATGGCTACCGTTCACCACCACACCATTTGGTATCTTTTTGATGCGTCAGCACGTGATTGCATCGATTCCAAAAGAGCTACTTGAAGCGGCGAAACTGGATGGCGCTGGTGAGTTCAGAACGTACTGGAGCGTGGTACTGCCACTGATGAAGCCTGCACTGGCAACACTGGCGATTGTTCAGTTCGTTTTCTTCTGGAACATGTTCATGCAGCCTCTCGTTGTGCTAAACAACCCAGATAACTATGTCATTACGCAAGCACTTCGAAGTGTTCAAGGTATTCCGAATACGCCATGGGGCGCGGTAATGCTAGGCACCACAATTTCTATTTTACCGCTCGTGATTACTTACTTGTTCGCATCGAAACAGATGATCAGTGGTTTAACGTCCGGCGCAGTCAAAGGTTAGGTTTAAGGGTTATAACAATGAATAAATATCAACTTCCAAGTGATTCAAAGTTACGCAGTAAGGAATTTGTATTCGGTGTCGCGACATCTTCATACCAAATTGAAGGCGGCGTTGAAGAGGGCGGTCGTACACCGTCTATCTGGGACACTTTCTGTAAGACGCCGGGCAAGGTCGATAACGGTGACAGTGGTGATGTGGCGTGTGACCACTACCACTTATGGCAACAAGATATTGAGATGATTCAAGGCTTAGGCGTTGATGCTTACCGTCTCTCTATTGCATGGCCGCGCATCCTGCCACAAGACGGTGTCGTGAACCAACAAGGTTTAGAGTTTTACGGTCAGATCATCGATGAGTGTCATGCTCGTGGCATGAAGGTGTATGTGACACTTTATCACTGGGATCTTCCGCAATACCTTGAAGATAAAGGCGGCTGGCTAAACCGAGAAACGTCTTACAAATTCGCAGAATACGCAGAAGTGGTGAGTAAGTACTTTGGCGATAACATTGACGTGTACACCACGCTCAATGAACCGTTTGTGTCTGCATTCCTAGGCTACCGTTGGGGCGAACACGCGCCAGGTATTAAGGGTGAAAAAGAGGGCTACTTAGCATCTCACCACCTAATGTTGGCACACGGTTTGGCTATGCCGATCCTTCGTAAAAATGCCCCTCATGCTAAGCATGGTGTGGTATTCAACGCGACGCCAGCTTACCCGCTGACGCCACAAGACCAAGCGGCAGCAGATTACTGCGAAGCCGAGAACTACCACTGGTTCATCGACCCAGTATTAAAAGGCGAGTACCCGCAGTTAGTGGTTGAGCGCCAAGCGATGAACATGCCGATGATCCTTGAAGGTGATTTAGACATCATCAGCGCACCGGTCGATTACATCGGTATCAACTACTACACACGCAATGTCGCTCGCTTCAATGAGAACGGCGACATTGAATCAGTAAAACAGACTGACGCAGAACACACTTATATCGGTTGGGAAATTAACCCACAAGGTTTAACCGATTTATTGGTAAGACTGGATGCTCGTTACGAAAATATGCCGCCTATCTACATTACTGAAAATGGTGCAGCGGGCAACGATGAACGTGTAAACGGACAAGTGATGGATGACCAACGAGTTCGTTATTTCCAAGGCCACATCGAGGCGGTTCACAACGCGGTTGAAGCCGGTGTGAAAGTCGACGGTTACTTCGCTTGGAGCCTGATGGATAACTTTGAGTGGGCATTTGGCTACTGCCAGCGTTTTGGCATTGTCCATGTTGACTACACCACCCAAGAAAGAACATTGAAACAGAGTGCAATTGCGTACCGAAATATGCTGCTAGAGCGCGCTGAGGAGAACAGATAATGGCTAAAGTAGAATTTAAGAACATCAAAAAATCATTCGGTGATGTTGAAGTCGTCAAAGAGTTTGATTTTACGGTTGAAGACGGTGAGTTCGTGGTTTTCCTTGGCCCATCTGGCTGTGGTAAATCGACAACGCTACGCATGCTAGCTGGCCTTGAAAGCATCAGTTCTGGTGACATCGTGGTTGGCGGCAAGTTGATGAATAAAGTCGACGCGAAAGACCGTGACTTGGCGATGGTATTCCAAAGCTACGCTCTGTACCCACATATGACGGTGTACGAGAACATCGCCTTTGCGCTAAAACTGAAGGGCATGCCAAAAGCAGAAATCGACGTAGAAGTGCTAAAAGCAGCGAAAATGCTAGAGCTTGACCCGCTACTGAACCGTAAGCCAAAAGAGCTTTCTGGTGGTCAGCGTCAGCGTGTAGCAATGGGCCGTGCGATGGTTCGTACTCCGAAAGTGTTCTTGTTTGATGAGCCGTTATCTAACCTAGATGCAAAACTTCGTGGCGTGATGCGCGAAGAGATCAAACACCTACACCGCGAGCTTAAAACCACTACGATCTACGTAACCCACGATCAGATCGAAGCGATGACACTGGCGGATCGCATCGTGATCCTGAAAGACGGTTATGTTGCTCAAGTTGGTACACCAACCGAGGTGTTCCAGCGTCCTGCAAACAAGTTTGTCGCGCAATTCATTGGTAACCCGTCAATGAACATGTTGGAAGCAAAACTGATTGAAAAAGAAGGCGAGTACTTCGTTGAAATAGGCGATGTTCATATCCCACTGCCTGAGCGCTTTAAGTCTCTGGCATCTAAGAACTTAGCGCTGCATTTTGGTGTTCGTCCAACAGACATTCACCTGCGTGCCGAGCAAGTTGACCACGACCGCGTGCTGCCATTCCCTGTGAAAATCAAAGACAAGGAATTACTGGGGGCAAGCATTCTTCTGAAAACAGAAATTGGCGGTCAACCGCTGATGGTTGAAACCCAAGCGGCTGAAGTGGATGTAAAAGATCTGACGCTTTACTTGGATTTGGATGCTTTCCACTTGTTTGATGCTCTGAGTGAGAACTCGCTAGCGAGCTAGTCAATTACGAGCTAGCCAGTCAATTTAAATCAGCCATTGAGCTGACACCAACCAACTTACGACAAATTGTTTTGGCTCCTCCTGATTTGGGAGGGGCTAGGGATAGTGATGATGAAATTCGGATATTTTGACGATAAAAACAAAGAATACGTAGCAACCACACCGTGTACACCGATCAAATGGTGTAACTATGTCGGCACATTAGATTTCGGTGGTATTGTAGATAGCAACGGTGGCGTCCTGTTGTGTAAGGGCGATCCTGCACTTAACCGTATCACTAAGTACATTGCTCAACTGCCAAACTCAGATTTTAAAGGCTCGACCATGTACCTCAAGGTACGTGACGAAGCGGGCAACGTAGAGGTGTTCTCACCTTTCTACACGCCAACCTTGAAGCCGTTAGATAAGTTCGAAAACCACACTGGTTTGTCATACACCACCATCATTGCAGAAGCCTTCGGTGTACGTTGTGAAGCGACGTTCTTTGTACCAAAAGCTGACCAAGTACTGCTACAAGACATCAAAGTCACCAACATTTCAGACAAAGCACTGCACGTTGATGTGGTGCCTGTTTACGAATTCACGCACTTCGATGCGCTTAAACAGCTACTCAATGCGGACTGGGTTCCACAAACCATGACGCTAAAAGCGCACCAGCAAGAGTCGGGTCATACCGTGCTTGAGCAGTATGCCTTCATGAAGCGCGATTACGCAGTGAATCTGATGACAGCGGATCGCCCTGCGACGTCTTTTGATGGTGATCGCCAATCGTTCCTAGGTAATTTGGGCTACGGTACATGGGCAGCGCCAGAAGCACTAAACAATGATGAATTAGGCAACACCGAGTGTTTGCGTGGCGACAACATTGGCGCACTGAACCTGCGTCTAGGTTGGTTATCTCCAGAGCAGACCGAACGTACGATTGTACAAATCGCGCAAGAACAGAGCCTAGAAGCCGCACTTCCTCTGTTGGCTAAATATCGAGACCATCAAGTGGTCGATTCTGCTTTCGCTGAACTGGCTGAACATTGGGATGGTTACCTACAAGCGGTTCAGGTTGAAACGCCAGACCCAGCAATGAACTCGATGCTGAACGTACATAACCCACGTCAGTGTCACACAACCAAAAACTGGTCTCGTTACTTGTCTCTGTATCAGCTTGGCTATGGTGCTCGTGGCATCGGTTTCCGTGATTCTTCGCAAGATACATTGGGCGTAATTACCCACATGCCGGAAGAGGCGCGTGAGTTCATCGAGCGTCTGTTGTCTGTTCAGAACACCAATGGTTCTGCGATGCATCAGTTCTTCCCATCAACGATGGAAGCGAACGCCGGTGACTCTCGTGAAGAGGAAGATCGTCCGGATTACTACGGTGATGATCACCTGTGGATCATCTACGCGGTGACGCAATATGTGAAAGAAACGGGCAATGCAGACTTCTTGAATAAAGAGATCCCGTTCTATCAAAAAGACAAAGCGGGCAACCCTGTTGAAACGGGAACGGTTTGGAACCATCTGTGCCGCGCGATTGAATTTACCTACACCAATACTGGTGAACACGGCCTACCGTTATTAGGTTTTGCTGACTGGAATGACACGGTAAACCTGCCAACCGGTGCCGAGTCGATGATGGTGGCGAACATGTACGGTAAAGCACTGCTCGACATGTTGGACTTGTGTGAGCTGCGTGGCGAAGCGCAACTGACGGCTAAGTTTAACGATCAGTACCAACAGATGCAGAGTACGGTGAATGAGTGCGGTTGGGATGGCGAATGGTTTGTTCGTTACTTTGATGAGCAAGGTTTGCCAATCGGCTCTCATAAAAATGAGCAAGGGCAGATCTACACCAACGGTCAAAGCTGGCCTGTGATCTCTGGTTTCGCGACTCAAGAACGTGCAACTCAGGCGCTAGATTCGGTTTACAACAAGCTGAATACAGCGAATGGCATTAAGCTTTCAACTCCTGGTTACAACGGCTTTGATCCGCAGCTAGGTGGTGTTTCGACTTACCCACCAGGTGCGAAAGAGAACGGCGGTATATTCCTGCATTCCAACCCTTGGGTGATGATCGCAGAAGCGAAAATGGGCAACGGCGAACGTGCTTACGAGTACTACCGTCAGATTAATCCGGCTTCTAAGAACGACGACATCGATACCTTCGAATCTGAGCCTTACTGCTACCCACAAAACATTTTGGGTGACGAACATAAGCAGTTTGGTTTAGGCCGAAATGCATGGCTTTCAGGTACTTCATCTTGGACATACGTTGCGGGTACGCAATGGATTCTGGGTGTTCGCCCTGAAGTGGATGGCTTGTTGGTGGACCCATGTATTCCTGCTGAGTGGCCAGAGTTCAAAGTCCGTCGTCAGTTCCGTGGTGCGACATACCATATTCATGTCACTAACCCGAATAACGTGTGTAAGGGTGTGGTTGAAATGAAGGTCAATGGTGACCCGATTTCAGGTAACAAGGCGCCAGTGTTTACATCTGGTGAACACACCATCGAGGTGATTTTAGGTTAACAAAGAGAAGGGCGCTTTATGCGCCCTTTATTGCTTTTTGGTTTCTCTTTAGTGTCGCTTTATTTTGGTTGCATCACTGTGGTTGATAGCTGGCTTGGCATTGCCAAGTAAAGGTCTGAGATTGGTTCGGGCTAAGCGTCAATAAGCCTATCTGGTTATTGAATGCATCAGCTGGGCAAGTCATTGGTTCTATTGCAATACTTTGTTCGCTCGTCGGCGTGTACAGCTGAACGAATGGGTAGCTTGCATCTTGTTGATAGCGAATAGCGGCAGACGAATCTGAGCGTGTAAACGCAAGTTGGTTGGTTGCCTTGGAATCAAATTCAAAGCAGTGATTTAAGCTTTGATTGGTGAGTGAATCACCCAAAGACAAACGGTCAAAAGCCAGTTTTTCACCGTTGGGTAGGTCGTTTTCGTGTATGACCTCAGAGCAAGGCGACATAGCGAGTCCACATTGTGCTAGCTCAGTGCCGAGTGAGAAATAAGGGTGCCAAGCATCACCGAATGGGAATGCAGAATCACCAAGATTAGAGACGATCGTTGAGGAAGTGAGTTTACCCGTGATATCGATAGTGAAAGTGACTTCAAGGTTGAACGCAAACGGGAAAGCAGGATGCAAAGATGACGTTTGATACTGCAACGTCACACTGGCGGATTCTTCAGTGGCTACGCTGTTTGTGATTGAAAAAGGTTGGTTGTAGAGCAGGCCATGTACGGCGTGATCAGACCAAGGAAAGTTAGCTGGGAGTTGATGGTTTTGGTTATCGAAACTGTAACGACCTAAGTTTAAACGGTTTGGAAAAGGGAATAATTTAGCACTGCGGGAAAAGAACGGATGTTGGTTGATCAGTTCATCATAATTCTGATAACCACAAATAAAAGAGAATGGACTGTTATTTACGGTATATTTATTAATAACAGCACCAAATCCATTGATTATTTGAAGTTCTATACCATGTTGGTGGTTTATTAATGTGACTGAGTCAATATTTCCAAATTTTTCATTTATAATTTTAAACATGTTGATGTCTCCATTTTAAAAAGATATTAACAAGAAGAAAAAAATATTCAATGGCGGTTTTAAAATGAATAATAAAATTCCATATACGAGCTACACAGGAAATTCGGAACATTTATGTAAAAAAGGTGATGCAGTTGAATTTATTCAACCTTGGTACACGCCAATTTCTACCACACCAGAAAATACCGGTATGGCGGTGGGCGGAATTGGTAACACATTTACACTGACGCCAAACGGCAAAACACCCAATTTCAGTTTTATTCCGGGAATATTTGTCGACTGTTCAGAGCAAGTTATTAATTTTAATGATTTTTATGCGTCGGTGATGAATGTGCCGACCATCGATACGCTGCAAGTCAATGATGAGCAAGAGCTGAGCGTTCACCTGAATTTTTATCCTGCCTTGTTTGATGGCAACAAGATAGAAAGCAAAAACATATCGAATGCGATTAACCTGATTCGAGCAGCATTAAAAAATGGTCGCTTCTACCAAGAAAATAAAGCTAACTTTACAAAGTGGAACGTTGAATTTTCAAATAAGACTCAATTATTGATTGAAGAAGATTCTGCTTCAACAATTTGTCAATTATATGTCGCCTTAGATTTCTTTAATGGTTTACTAATAAATTATACAACGAAGTTATTATCACTTACCGCGGGTGATAATAATGATATAGATAGTGTTAATGGCAGAGATATAGAATATCAAGCTTTGTATCCATTGGCTGAATATAAATACAGTAGCTTCGAAAATATTAATATAAAACGCAAGGTAGTATCTCCGATCGTTAAAGAGAACAAACGCCTTTGTTCTTTACCGATGCACTGGAATCACTTCGAATTAACCAATAATTCAGCGCAAACTCGCGTGATTACGCTTGCTCAACCGCTACAAAACTTGATTGGTTCAACCTATCAAAAAGGTCGCGATGGCATTCAAGATTCGGCTTGTACCTTATCTCAAAATCCTATCGCTCAGCAGCATAAAGTGGTTAACTTAAAAGGCGAAAGTCACAGCTTTACCGGTGTTCAGCTGTCTAGCCAATCGCCTTATCAGAGCGATATTGAAGGCGAGGTGGTGTTTGGTGTTCAAGCGGATAACCATTTGACGGAATCTGGCAAGGTCTCGATTTCTGTTAAGCCAACGCTTTACACCTCTAAGAGTGCTCAACAAACAGAGTTCGCACTGAAAACAGGCCGCACAAACACTGAGTTTCAAACTGGTATCTACACAGGGCGTGAAGCTCTGAGCGCATTGGTGGTGGTTCAGGTTGAATTGGAAGCGGGTGAGTCTGTTGATCTGCGTTTTGCACAGGTAATGGCGCACAGCAAAGTCATGCTTAATGGTTGGTATTCAGATAAGGCTTACACGCAATTTTACCCGCAAACGCAACCAGCTCTGCCGATGTTAGAAGACGTATTGCCAGAGCTAGAAGCGATTGAGCAACAGATCGTCGAACAACAAACGGCTTTCCTCGAACAAGCTCAAAGCAAAATATCGCAGCCAGAATCGGCACTGCGTTATGCGACGATGGCGATGAACTCATTGTCCTTCCTAGCCGAATCAACGGTATGGGATAAAGAAGATAAATTCTTGGTGAAAGAGTGTGTCGACTACCCATTCTTTAACTCTCTGGATGTGTACTTCTACGGTTCATTCTCATTGCTTTATCTGTTGCCTGAGCTTGATGGCTGTGTGATGAAAGCGTTCTCTAAAGCCATTTTGGCGGAAGACTTTACCGAGCGCCGATACTGGGAATATGAAGCGACGCCGAATGCCGAATTGATTGATGACAAGTACCAAGGCGTGCGTGCCATTCGAGGTGCGGTGATCCACGACTTGGGCAGTCCATTCGACATCCAGCCAGACGCTTACAGTTGGCACAACGTGAAAGAATGGAAGGACTTAGCGCCGAAATACATTCTGATGGTGTACCGCCATTATCAAAACACTCAAGATATCTCTGTGGTTAAAGAGTGCTGGCAAGCCGTAACTGAAAGCATCGATTTCTTATCGAACTTGATTGCTGAAGGTGATGATTTACCACTAACCCGAGGCACAGACGATACCTTTGATAACCTTGCGTCTCACGGCATCTCTATTTACTGCGCGAGCCTTTGGGTGGCAGGTCTACAAGCGGCAAGCGAACTTGCAAAATTGATGAATGAAAGCGAGTTAGCCGCGGGTTATTTAACGCGCTCTCAAAAGGCGCTAGCGACGGTTGAGCAAAGCTTGTGGGATGAGAAAGAGGGTTACTACCACTTCTTCGTGACGCCAGTTCAAGCCAAGCATCTAACCGGTTCTGGCTATCAAGCTCTGGAAACCTTAGGCCTGACTTTGACGGGTGATGCGATTGCTGACAAGAACACGCTCAATGCCTATCTAAATGAAACGGATACCTCCATCAACATCAGTAAGGTATCTCAAAGAGTCTCTAAGAAACGCTTGCTGAGTGAGACCGCGCCACAAGCTTTTACACAAGAATACTTAGATTTAGTGCCAGATTCCGACAACAGCTTTGGCGATGCCTTGTTGGCTGACAGCTACCTTAAGCTCATCGGTTTAGAAGGTATTTTCCCGCAAGATAATATCCAACGCGCATTGGACTATGTTTATAAGCATAACTTCGAAATTAACAGTCCTGAGCTGGGTGTTGCGAATATGACGTTAGCCGATGGTTCACCACATGAAGCATTTCAGGCACAAGATGTGTGGATTGGTGTTCAGTTTAGTGTGGCTACAGCGTTGAATTTAGCAGGTAAATCGCAGCAAGCAGAAACATTGATGGATACCGTGTATACCGTACTCTATGACTATTCGAAAATTCCATTTGCAGCGCCAGAGGGGTTCAATTGCTCTGTGTCTGTCAATGAGAAAGATCTTATAGAAGCATTTAAATTGTCGCAAAGTGATGCGAAAAACTGGCTAAGTGTACTTAAATATCAAAACTGTGTGCTGTCTGACGGTCGTATCAACCCAACATTGACGAAAGATACTGATAATTTTGTTAAAATGTTGAGCGGTGAAATCCCGTTAGAAAAGCTCGCTGGCTTGCACAAATGGCTACTGAGTACTGGCTTGAAATACACGGCTGGTCGCTACTTTAGACCGGGGATGATCTTCGCCTACTTGTATTAACTTAATGACACGATTTTCAACGAAAGCAGTGGTATGCAGGTTGAAACTGATGGGGAGCTTAAAGCTCCCCGAATGTCACTTGATTAGGGTATCGAGATGCGCACTAAAACAAAAAAAACAACAGTATACGATGTAGCAAGACTGGCTGGTGTTTCTCCCAGCACCGTGTCTCGCTTCCTTAATCGAACCACTTATGTGTCGGATGATAAAAGCCAAAACATTGAGCAAGCCATTAAAGATACGGGCTACAAACCTAACTTCCAAATGCAAGAAAACACCAACCGACGCTCGCTCACTATTGGTGTCTTAGTGCAACACCCTGATAGCCCCTACACCAGTCGTATCCTCAATGACATGGAGAAAACGCTGATTGCTCAAGGTTATTCATTAGTGATCGCAACAGGGCATTGGCAGAAAAAGTTAGAAATGCACGCGTTGGAGTATCTGGCGAAAAGTAACGTGGATGGCATGATCATCGTGACAGGAAGCATTACGCAGGAAGAGATTGCTAAGTATGCACAAGATATCCCTATCGTGATGGTTGGCTACGATTTTGTTGAGAATAATGTCCGCTCCATCAATATCGACAACGTGCTGGGTGGCTATATGGCAACCCTACATTTACTGCAACAAGGACATGTGAATATTGCTCACATCAAGGGCTTATCAAGCCAGCCTGATGCAGGTAATCGCTTTGAAGGCTATAAGAAAGCACTTCAAGAGGCGGGTATAAAAGTAATGCCAAAACTTGTTAAACAAGGTGATTTCAGTAGTGAATCTGGCTACGAGAAAACGGTAGAGTTGATTGAATCTAAGGTTCACTTCTCTGCTTTGTTTGCTGCTAATGACCAAACGGCTTACGGTGCGATTAAGGCGCTGTCTGACCACGGTTATAAAGTGCCAGAAGATGTGTCTGTGATTGGCTTTGATGACTTGCCAACGTCGAAGTATTTCACACCAGCGTTAACGACATTAAGACAGCCGATTGAAGAGATTGGTGGAGTGTGTGCTCAGTCGATCTTGAACTTGTTATCTGGCGAGAGGCATGAAGCAAGGTTGCCTCCGATTGATTTAATCGTCAGAGAGTCGACCAAATCATTGTATCGTTAGTTTCAAGAAAAGCATCAAGGTGGTGCGCCCTTGATGATTCGTATTGATGTCAGTGCGAACCGTGGTGCAGGAATGTCGCTGAGTAAAGCTATCCTCACTGCTGATATTTGCGCATTCACACTGTTCAATATGGGGCAGGTAAGCTAAAACACTTCTGCCCCAAACTGTGTTTGGGTATTGGTTTAACCTCATAAGGTTTATTAGGCCAACATCCTGTTGACCTAAGATTGGAACTAATAAGCATTCGTTACAGGTTCATCTTGCACATTCGCACACTTCTTAATTTGCCAGTTTGATATAGCTACACCTATTAAAGCCGTTAGTTCGTCACTCCACTCTTTTCGTTTTATGGTGTTTGAATCTTCTAAGTACCATGCATGTCTTTCAAGCTGCGAGCGTATTGCTGTTTTCCATTGTTTGTCAGACTTTGATGTTTCTAGAACCTGTTCAAATGTGAATAGCATTTGTGAAACAAACCACGGGTACTCTTCTTGAGTAACCCCATTTAAAACAATTTCGTTTCTATTCCCATAGGCTAATTTGGGATTTTCTGCGCAGTTTTTCAAATACTCTTGGTAAGTGGCATAAGCGGTCGCTCTTCGAGATTCCAGCCGACCTGACCGTAGTTGCTTTAGCGTAAGTATCAAAGCTAAAATGGCAACAATTGCCATTATGATATCAGCACGTTCATTCCAAAATTCAAAGGTCAAAAGCTGAGCTGCGTTGGTGTCTAGGCAAATCATTTTATGCTTCCTGCTGGTGGTGTCTTTGTTTTCTTGTTGGTTCTAAGTGATTGACCGCAATCTCTAAAATCGAACATATTCATCTCAAATGTAGATATCGATACTTGATGGGAACCGTGTGTGTGCGTAATGAGCTTATGGAATCGCTCTTTATAAGGAGCTTTCGCAACTGACCCACCAAACTCACCACTGTTAACTAGTACAACATGCTGATACATATGATAAAAGAGCGCATCAACCATGCTGTCAAAGGTCGCAATGTCTTTGTTCATCGCTGAAATAATATACGCGTGTGATTTATCTTTCAGGTCTGCACTTAGCTTTATATCTGTGGCGTCATAGCATATAGAGCCTGTCAGCTTGAAGCCGTCTTTTTCTTCAAAAGCAGGGTGAATCATTTCTACGATTAGTTGATATGGTCTCCAAGGTGTAATTTGGTTTACCTCATCAACAGTCATGTTTTTCTTTCCTTGAAGGCGTTTAATAAACCTCCTGCCATTGGCTCCTTTATTTGGGATGATCCACATAGCTGAATTGTTGAGGTCACGTTCGTTATGAATGTGACTAAAGCCAATTCCAGCAAAAACAATAGCTCCCGTTTTATCTGAAAGCCTTTCTAAAATGTCCAGATCATCGGGTGAAACAGAAAGTTCAGGCCAAACGATAAGATCAACTTTCCCTTTAAGATTTGGAGTTTCATTTACACTATCGACGCTAGCTATGTTGTGTAAGACTAACTCTGAAACGGAAGCTACGTGTCTTCTATGCTTAGCTCGGTATGTTGGTGTATCTAATTTTAAACCATAGAGATCGAAGTCTTTTGTTAAAGGTAGAAGTGGCTGAACCATCACAACATTTAAGTGCTTCTTGTCTTTTGGCCAATCCAACCTAACCTTCTCTGTATAGGTCGGCATGTTGGAGAGCGTACAATATGACCTAGCTTGGTCACCAGTTCGATTGTTTATGCACTTTTCTAGCTCGCCTAGAGTCCAAGTTTTCGGCCATGAAAATAAGCTATTGTTGCTTTCAACCCCTGGCCACTGTAATAGCTTGAACAATAATGTAGACAACCAATCACTCATTGGCGATTTACTAGCACCAAATGCTTCGGGTGAATGCATCATTCCGATCTGCCTTTTCAGCATATTGGACTTTATACCCCGATAGGCAGGCTTCTCAGACTGAAGGCTATTGCTGCTGCTCCAGTCGACAGACCCAAGTAGACAGCTTCTAATGAACATCCCAATGTAATAGAGGGGTTTGTGTTCATCTGTTAGCCACTTAGGGGGAGTGTGAAATAACTCGGTATCGTCGCCAAAATACTCTAACTCAACCTTCAGCTCACAAGATGATTTTAGTCTCAATAAGTCATCCCAGTCACTACATCGAACCTTAGTGTTCGCAATGTCTATAGGTGTATCGAAGTTGTTTTTATCTATTTCATTTAGTGACGATTGAACGAGTTTAAGTATGCCATTCTCATGCTTAAATGGATTGTCATCTGCTCTGATTACTGAAAGAAGTGATACCGACTTATTATTGTAGGACGATAGACTTCCTTTGATTTTTGCATAATCATTTAACCCAAGATAGTTGGCAAAAAGATGAGCTTTCTTAGGCCATTTTAGGTCAGTTGATTTCGCTTTTAAGTATAATTGCTCAAAGAGATCAGGACTATTGAGCATAAGTCTTTTACATATATCGCTTAGATCTCCTCTATTTAACTGTCTAGCTCTTTGGGAATGGGGGGAAAGTGTCGGGCGAGCAGGCCGACTATAGATCGATTCCAATGAGCTTGAAACAGAACGCAAGACCTTTCGTTTATCCAGTGCTAGTTGGTTGGCTAGTAAAACCGCTGTAGTGAACTCGGTAGGTTTTTGCTTGAGGTTTACGTTGCGGAAACCATTTAGTAGCTGGGTAATTAGATCAAATGGTTCGCTATCAATAACCTCTTTAAGAGGTGAGTCATTACGAACAAGACTAAAGAACAAAATCTGTTCTTTGAATGCTTCCTCAAAGGAATCTAGTGCTTCGAATTTACTGCATGCGTAATCCTCTAGGCATTCAAAGTAGCTTTCTGGATCGGAATGAGCAGGAAACGCCCACCTATCTTTTGTATGTATTGCGGTAGCAGAGTGACGAAGTATTTCACTTAAGCAATACTCAGCGAAAGTGGTAAGAGCGAGGTCATCTTGGTCTCGGATATTCTCAAGGCTTTGTATGATTGGACGCAGTATTCGAGCATGCGGAAATAGTTCTAGTCCTTTTTTTAGAAGTAGCAAAAGAGAAGGATCTTTAGTCCACTTTGATATTAGTTTTCGGGCCATTCTCTCTTGCAGATAATCCCATGCCCCTGGAATAGGTTCTCCAGAAGGGGTAACTTCTTGTGCGATCATGCTGCGCTTTTGGCGAAGAAGTGAATGGATTTTGTTGGCTGTAAAACGGAGGAGAGTATCTTTACGTACATCATTGAAAGTTCTGTCAATAAAAGCTAACTCACTTATACAATCGTTCTCGACTTCGTTACTATCCCAGTCTTCAACCTCAAGGTTATCTGTTAGTTCAATTAGTCCTTCAAGGTGTCCCAGTTGTTCATCTAGTTCATGTAGTGGCATTGGACCACTAAGCTTATTCTGTATGTGTGCAAGCTTAGATGAGATTGCTCCTTCTTTAGAACTGAATTTTTTAACTTTGGTTTTTTGGGGTTGAAGGATAAGGCCTAAATTATCTTGATATGGTTTGAAACGAGCTGCTATCACTTCACGGATTTCATTTTCAGATACTTCGTTTCTATCTGTTTTGATGATAAGTCTTAGATCGTCCACATAACGACAAGCATCTACTAGTAATATGTTTTCGTTTTCATCTAGATATTGACCTATCAGTTCAGCAATGTCCTTGTCGAAATCAAGCATGTAAATGTTTGCTAAAAAACCACCCGCGACGAGCCCTTGAGGTATGCCTTGATTATCTTCTAGGGTCTGTATGTGTTCATTTTTACACACCTCTGTATATAGGTTTTGAGATTCTTCTGTCCATTCCCAATCTTTAAATTGATCTAGAACGTGGCTAATACATTCATCAGTTTCTTTGCCAGTTATTTCTTTGACCAGATCCTTGATTTTTCCTGTGAGTATCGTCCGATCAACTGAGTCGTAAAACTTAGAAAAGTCTAAATGAATTTCATAGATTTCTTCTTTGCTTGTTTTAACTCGTTTAGCTTCACGACCAAAGTAGATAGGTCGCTCTAGAAAGCGCTGATAGTCGGTAAAAAACTTACTATAAGTATTGCTGTTACCCCAAGAGTATGATGCATTGTCATCAATATATTTACAGTGAAGCCTATTACCGTAGTTTATTAAACCCTTATCGTGCACGTCAGAGAACAGAGTAGAAGTGTCTCCTTGTTCAGTTTCAACATGGTTAGCTAGCAGCATCATCAATGCTGTAAAAATTGTCTGGTCATCTATCGAAACATGGGCCAAAGGCCTCATTGGCAATCGAGGGTTATCAGAATCATCCTCTTCACTATCTTTGTTTTCTGGAGTCCAAGTGAGAGTAGATTCATCATCCGATTTTTTGAATTTCCATGGGTGTGACTTTGGCGCAGGTATTAACTTTAGAGGAGATAACTCAAGGTCGTTTTCCCTAAGAGCTTCTGACAGAGAGGAAACCCTTAAATCAAGCTCAAGAGCAGATTTGTCTAAGTCTAAACCGTCGACATACCAGTTGACCCCTCTGATATGTTGGTGAGACTTTTTCCAAGCACTTGATAGGATAACTTCATCAGATATGAAGTCTTCCGTTGGTAAGATCTTGTTATATTTCTTGTGGAGTAACATAGATACAACGCTTTAAATTACGACTTTTTATATGTTACCGCGTTTATTGCGCTTATATGAATAAGAATTTATCTTTGTGATAGTGCAGAGCATTGTAGTGGATGAGAAAACTGGCCACTCGAACAGAGGTTTTGCCATACCCCTGATAATCCGTCAAAAGCTAAATTAGCAAATTCACTGACACAGAAATGTCTAAAAACGAGTTGAACGAAGCCGCTCTGCGACTATGACCCGACTACCAGCTAACCCTGTTTAAAGTCCGTTAATTTTAACAAACCTTCATAATCACTGGTTCGAATCACTGAGTTGATTTTTCATATACGCCAGAAACGAAAAATGTCGCATCCATGCGACATTTCTCTTTTGGCGGCCAAACCAGTTTTGCTATATCCATTCTAGATTTCAATCCATTAGGAGATTATTCAGAATGTACTTATAAGACGCTGTTAATGTTAATTAGTTCAATTTAAGCGGCATTTTTTTTCGATTTATTTTCTAAGTCGAATGACGCTTCAATCAATTTCTTGGTGTAGTCATTTTTCGGTGCATTGAAAATCTCTTCCGCCGAGCCCTCTTCCATCACTTCCCCTTTCTGCATTACTAAAACACGATCCGAAAGTGCTTTCACTACCGAGAGGTCGTGGCTGATGAAAAGGAAGCCGATGTTGTGTTTGGTTTGAATATCTTTCAACAGGTCAATCACGGTCAGTTGTACCGAGCGATCGAGTGCTGACGTTGGTTCATCCAACAAGATAAAAGAAGGTTCAAGAATCAGCGCACGAGCAATCGCGATACGTTGTCTTTGCCCGCCCGAGAACTCATGTGGATAACGGTTAATTGAATTAGGTTCAAGACGTACTTCAATCAGCGCTTTGCGTGCTCGTTCCAATCGTTCTTTCTTAGAGAGTTGAGGTTGATGCACCGTTAAGCCTTCGGTGATGATCTCCCCAACTGTCATACGTGGTGACAAAGAACCATAAGGGTCTTGGAACACCATTTGTACATCTTTCTTGAGTTTATGGCGTTCTTTGTCGGTTAATAAACTGACATCTTGGCCTTTATAAACAATACGCCCGGTACTTGGCAGCAAGCCGATTAATGCTCGTCCCAGTGTCGATTTTCCTGATCCGGATTCACCCACAATGCCTAGCGTTTCGCCTTGTTTAAGGTTCAACGAAATGCCTTTGACGGCTTCGAAATACTGATTTTTGCTCTTGATGAAATGTGATTTAACCAAGAATTGAACTCGGATGTCGTCGGCACACAATAGCTCTGGGGCTGATGCCTCAACAGGAACCTTAGCGCCTTTCGGAATTGAGTTAATTAGCATGCGTGTGTAGTCGTGTCTTGGGTTTTCGAATAAAGCTTGGGTCATACCTTCTTCAACGAGCTCACCTTTACACATCACCAGAACGCGGTCTGCAAAGTGTTTTACTACGCCAAGGTCATGGGTGATAAATAAAATCGCCATGCCCATCTTGCTTTGAATCTCTTTGATCAAAGAAAGCACTTCCGCCTGAACCGTCACATCCAATGCCGTCGTTGGTTCGTCGGCAATCAAAATATCGGGCTCATTAATCAAGGCCATTGCGATCATGATGCGTTGCAGTTGACCACCAGAAAACTCGTGAGGGTACTTAGTGTAGGCTTGCTCTGGCATTGGCAGATGAACAAGCTCAAACAGCTCAAGTACGCGCTGTTTGGCCTTTGACTTCGATACTTTACGGTGACACATGATGGCCTCAGCTACTTGAATGCCTACACGCAGATATGGGTTCAAAGAGGTCATCGGCTCTTGAAAGATCATGCCGATTCTATCACCCCGAATCGACTGCATTTGGCGTTCTGTTTTTTCGAGTATCGATTGTCCTTCAAACTCTATTTGAGATTGAGGGTCAATAATGGCGTTATCAGGAAGCAAACGCATCAGTGCGTTGGAAGAGACTGATTTACCTGAACCCGACTCACCAACAATGGCCAAGGTTTCGCTGGAGTTAAGGGTAAAGTTAACCTTTTTAACCGCATCAATGATTCCATCATTGGTTGTGAAGCTAACGGAGAGGTTATTGACTTTGAGAATGGCCCGGTCCGACATGATATATCCTTATCAATTTAAGACATTAGGTGAAGATTGAACTTCTGACGTTGTTTTAAGTTGCCCAAAATGGTGATGAGCACGCTGAATTTGTTCTAGCTCAAGCATCCAATGTGAGCTGCGCTGAGCACTGCAAAAAGCGATCAAGTGATTGAGTAGATCTTCACTTTGCTTCTCCAGTAGTGAATAAGTACGTTGAATCAGTTCAGTGCTTTCTAGAGAGATAAACTGCATCAGCGCGTAAGATTGATTCAATGTGTCGAAGGCTTGCTGTTGCAGCCCCTGACGGTTAAGTATTTCTGATTGAGCTACGCTTGCGTCTCTTAACCCTGCCAATAGGCAAGCAAACTGACAGGGTTTGATGTCGCTTTGGTACGCCGCGTCTTGGATGTGGTGAGGAAGAGAATTGAGAACATCACTATAAAGGCGTTGTGCTTCAGGCCAGTGACCTTGTTCCATTAACTGTTCAGCTTTTAGGTAGTGCATCCAGCATCGTTCAATTTCCATATCCACATCCTCAATTTATAATATCAGGAAATGTTAATGATATTTATTATCAATTGCAAATTAAAATCATTTACATGTTAGGTTGGTAAATAAAATAACCCTTTATTCTTAATAATCGGCTCAAATTGTGTGTTATTTGTTCAGTTGAACAGCGATGTTGCGTAAGTCACTAAATTTATAGGAAATTACATCTACACTGATTTTATCTACACCCAAGTAATAAAGGACTAAGGAGGCGGCCATGGCGATTCAAAGACTCAATACAGAACAGCTGTATCAGGTAGCAGAGCTAGAGAAGCTACCCTGCAAGTCGACCAAAGAACTGGCTCCAATTGACGAGATCGTCGGGCAGGAACGGGCGCAAAAAGCCGTTGAGTTCGCGATGTCAATTAAGGAAAAGGGTTACAACATTTACGCGATAGGACGCAATGGTCTCGGTAAACGAACCATGATCTTGCGTTATCTCAACCGTCACCCTCAAGAAGTCGAGGAGCTTTTTGATTGGTGTTACATCGCGAATTTTGAAGACATTCGTACACCTAAAGTGCTCAAGTTACCGAGCGGCGTTGGCAGCAATTTAAAGCAAGATATCGAAAAATTGATGCGTAAATTGCTTAAAGGTATGCCTCTTGCGTTTGATAACGAGATGTACTTTAGCCGTGCAGACAGGCTTAAAAACCAGCTGGCGGCCAAACAGCAAGCAGCGCTAGAAAGCATTAGCCAAGAAGCGAAAGAAAAGGGTATTAACCTAACGATTACCACTCAGGGCGATTACCAGTTTGTTGCAATGAACGGCGAGGAGCTTCATACCGAAGAGAGCTTTGATCTGCTTTCGCCGGAAGAGCAAGATCAGTTCGATAAAACCATTGATGGATTGGAAGTGGGGTTACGAACCATTTCCCGTGAATTGACCGAGCTTGAAGAGACTTACACAGAGAAAATTCAAAAGCTAAATGATGATACAGCAAGGGATGTGATAACCCACTTTGTTAAGCAGTTGAAGCAAGATTACAGCCAATACCCAGAGATCAAAAAGTACCTCACGGCACTGCGTAAGGATATTGTCGAAAACGCGGATATTTTCTTAGAAGAGAGCACTGAGCAAGCTGAAATCGCGACGGCTTCTTTGGATAAGAAAATGCCACGTCGTTACAAAGTTAACGTCATTGTTAGCCAAAAAGAACAGTCTCTGCCGATTGTGGTCGAAGAGAATCCGAACTACCACTCGCTGTTTGGTTATGTCGAAACGGCGACATTCAAAGGCACGGTATTTACCGATTTTTCTTTGATTCGTGCGGGCAGCTTACACCGAGCTAATGGTGGTGTGTTGCTGATGGATGCGGTGAAAGTGTTAGAGCAACCGTATGTATGGGAAGGGCTTAAACGAGCGCTACGTTCACGCCAACTGAGCTTCGCTTCATTGGAGAAAGAGGTGACCTTAACGGGCGCAGTATCACTTGATCCAGAACCGATTCCATTGGATGTGAAAATCATTTTGTTTGGTGATTATCGCACTTACCAATTGCTGCAGCATTACGATGCGGAGTTTGGTGAACTGTTCCGTGTGACGGCTGATTTTGAAGATGAGATGAAGCGTACCGCGGATTCTGAAATGCATTACGCACGCTTCATTTCGAGCATCGTGCACGACAACAATATGCTGCATTGTGATCGTAAAGCGATTGCTCGCATCATTGAGCACAGTTCACGTCAGGCTGGTGATCAAGGCAAGTTATCGCTGCATTCTGCACACATTGCGAACCTGCTTCGTGAGTCTAACTACGTCGCGAGAGGGGCGAAATCGAACCTGATTCGTTCCACCCACGTTGACCAAGCACTGTCTAATCAACAGATGCGTGTAGGACGACTGCAAGACAGCGTAATGGAGACGTTTACCAACGGTACGACTTTGATACACGTTGATGGCCAGGCTGTCGGGCAGGTTAATGCGTTGTCAGTACTCAGCACCACCGATCACATGTTTGGTGCGCCAAACCGAATTACTGCCACCACAGCTTATGGTGATGGTGAAGTGATTGATATTGAAAGAAACGTAGACTTAGGTGGCAGTATTCACTCGAAAGGGGTGATGATCTTATCGGCTTATCTTTCTTCGGTATTTGGTAAAACAGCGAAAGTCCCGCTTACGACCAATATTACCTTCGAGCAATCGTATGGTGGCGTGGATGGAGATAGTGCGAGTATGGCCGAGTTCTGTGCGGTAGTGTCTGCTTTTTCTAAGCAACCGAACCGTCAAGACATCGCGATTACTGGCTCGATGAACCAGTTTGGTGAGTCTCAGCCAATTGGTGGCGTGAACGAGAAAATTGAAGGCTTCTTTGATGTGTGTGAAATCAAAGGACGTTCAAATGAGCAAGGGGTAATTATTCCGCGCTCTAACGTTCACAACCTGATGCTGCGCAGCGACATCGTTAAAGCGGTTGAAAAGGGCGAGTTCAACATCTGGGCGATTGATCATGTGACAGAAGCGATTGAGCTGTTCACGGGTAAAGCGGCAGGTGAGGCGAGCGATGAAGGGAGCTATCCTATCGATACTATCTTTGGTATCGCTCAAGCTAAGCTTAATGCTTTACGTAAGTAGCTGAATACGCTTTATAAATAGCTCAACGCGTTAGCTAAGTAAGGTCGGGTAAATAACCGTTATCCTTTGATTTAGCTAAAACGAAACAGCCATCGACATTATCGATGGCTGTTTTTTGTTTGGGTTCTTTGATCTTTCGACGTTTAGAGAGGCGCTCAGATAGATGTTAAATCGGAACTGATGAACGCTTAAGCATTACGTAGACGAAGCTTAGTGCCATCGAATTTGAGTTTACCCAGTAGATTCTTCGCATTGGCACGGCCAACATCATCAAATTCGACGCCGTAACGTGCGTAGTGTGTCGATTTTTGCAAATTACACACTATGCCTCGTAGCGGAGGAATAAATGGACCGTTGTAGTTTCCAGGGGTGATCTCGATAGACACTCTATCGGCGATCTGAATTGGTCGTGACGTGGGTGATGTGACAAAGCGACAACCACTTTTCGAAAGATCTCGTATCTCACAATTCATTCGCTGATCATTAAAGATGATTCTGGAGTCTAAATTCACTTCATAACGAGTTTCTTTACGAAGTTGAGTCACTTGCATCGTACTTGGGGTCGATAACACCAAAATTGGGAAAGGTTCGCCAATATTATGATGAATCTGACATCTAAAGTGGATAAGCGCGCCTTCTCCTCTTAAGGAATAAGCTCTGGCCGTCATCCAAAACCCTTCTTGAAAGAAAAAGCGTAGGTCATCGCTTGAAACCTCAGGGACTTCAACCAAGATACAGTTCTCACTGTGTGTGCCGATAAACTTCGTGGTCGCTAGAAATTTAGTGCCAACTGGAGTCGATACGTTTAACGTCAGTTCACTGCCATGTTCAATCATGGCAAGGGCATCGGTACTATTAATCGTGGAAATAGTGCGATTTCGAGGATCTTGAAGTGCCTGATTATGCTCCAAAGGCTTCTTCAGTGGTGCG
This sequence comes from Vibrio sp. Evd11, assembly GCF_900382755.1. NCBI lineage: Bacteria > Pseudomonadati > Pseudomonadota > Gammaproteobacteria > Vibrionales > Vibrionaceae > Vibrio > Vibrio sp. Evd11. Next base: position 25,731 of record NZ_OSDX01000018.1, on the reverse strand, counting down.
TTCATTATGTTTCTCCATGCGCCAACATGCGTCTGTTAGTTATATTGGTAACTTGCTAACAAGGTGTTATTACGTGCTAGGTTTAACAGAAGTACTTTATATTAATTTATAGAGTGATGTTTTTATTTGCTAGTTTTATATGAAGCAGGTAACTCTAAATTATTTATTGTGTTTGTAAGTACTTAGTTTTATTTATATGCACTTGCGTTAGTCTATTACAAGGAACTGATACTTCAAACTTTTATTGTTTGGCGTACCAATTATTTGCGGGAGTTGAGAATGAAGGCCATAAAATGGGACCAACAAGCTAGCCAGATCACGGTTGAGCTAGAACCAAACCAGTTCGCAGTTGTTAAGTATCAGAAGGATGGAGACGTGCTACATATTACTTCGACTCGTATCCCTGATGAACTGCAAGGCAAAGGCTTTGGCAAGGTGATGATGGAATCGGTATTACCTGAAATTGAACAGGCGGGTTTTAAAATTGTTCCAGTGTGCAGTTATGTCGTGCACTACATGAACAGACAAAAACAATGGTCGCATCTTCTATCCGATAAAGCATAGCAACGAGTTATATGTCTCAATCAATACCGTCAAACAATCTTGCTCAATCAAAAGTGAGTACAAGTCAAAATCAACCCGAGCTTTATCAAAATGAGCTTTATCAAAAAATAGCGACGTCACTGGGTTGCCATCAAGGGTTTGATATCCAAGTGATTCAACGCCTATGGGGCGGATATGGCGAGTTAGTTCGCTTAGTCTTTTTTCAAAAAGGCCAGACTGAACTGAAGAGTGTGATCGTTAAGCATGTCGCACTGCCAGATAAAGCCGAACACCCTAAAGGCTGGAACACCAAATTATCTCATCAGCGAAAGGTGCACTCTTATCAAGTGGAAACGGCTTGGTATCAATCGTTCACTCAGCAATGGGATGAGCGCTGCCCTGTGCCTGTTGGGCTGCAATGTGAGTTACAAGAGAACGAGTGGCTGATTGTGATGCAAGACTTAGCGGAGATCGGCTTTCCGTTAACTTCTCAGTTTGATGTGCTTGCTGTTTCTGACGATCTGGCGACCAAACATACTCAGTCTGAACTGGCGTTTGGTTACACTCTAGAAGAGCAAAAACAACGTGATGCCTGCCTAAAGTGGCTTGCTAATTTTCATGCGAAGCATATCCATATAGACCAAGAAAAGTCTGCATCATTATGGGAAATAGGTACTTACTGGCATTTAGACACACGTCCTGATGAGTTCAATGCGTTGGCCGACTTACCATTGAAGAACCAAGCGCAACATATCGATCGTTTACTCAGAGAGTGTCCGTATCCAACTTTGGTGCATGGTGACGCCAAACTCGCAAACTTCTGCTTTGATCCCGAAAGTGAAAACGCGGCTGCAGTGGATTTTCAATACGTTGGTCATGGTTGTGCGATGAAAGACGTGGCTCTGTTTATGAGCAGTGCGGTGAGGCCGCAAGATTGCGCTGAACTTGAGTTACATATATTAGAGACATACTTCCGATACTTGGAAGAGGCATTGGCATATTATCAGCCACAGCTTTCGTTTGATGAAATCGAAGCTGCGTGGCGACCTATGTTTTACGTGGCGTGGGCTGATTTTCAACGTTTCGTAAAAGGTTGGAGCCCAGAGCACTGGAAGATCAACCCGTATACTGAGCAATTGACCTTACGAGTGCTCAATGAGTTAAACGAACAGGAGTCCTTCAAGGTTCGATAGAACCTCTTATTGTTCTGTTTCCGCACCATGCATTTATGCCCTCCATAAACACTAGCAAAACAAAAGTTAATCGTTTGTTAATTGCCATAAAACCGGAGTATGATACTGGATTACTATTTAGGATTTGGCTGTCATGAGTGCATCAACAGCGAGCTGGAAAACGCCGCAAAACTTCTTATTACTGATTTCGATTGTTGTACCAATCGCGTTTTCGAGCTGGATGGCTCTGTTGAATAACTTCGTGATTGAGAAAGCGAACTTTGATGGTGCCGATATTGGCTTGTTGCAAAGTGTTCGTGAGATCCCAGGCTTCTTAGCGTTTACCGTGGTGTTTGTGTTGGCATTCATTCGTGAGCAACGCTTTATGTTGATATCGCTGGCGATGTTAACCGTAGGCACGGCGATTACCGGTTTATTTCCTACACTCACAGGCTTATTGCTGACTACGATTTTGATGTCGACGGGCTTTCACTATTTTGAAACGCTGAAGCAGTCTTTGTCACTGCAATGGCTGAGTAAAGAAGAAGCGCCAGAGATGTTAGGTAAGATGATCTCCGTTGGCGCGTTGGCCTCGTTAATCACTTATGGCTCAATTTGGGTGATGTTAGAACAACTCAAGCTTGATTTTGCATTGGTGTATGGCATCACTGGGGGCATCGGTTTCATTTTAGTATTGGTGATGACCTTTGGTTTCCCTGAGTTTCAAACCAAGACTCAGCAAAATAAAAAACTGGTGTTGAGGAAGCGTTACTGGCTCTACTACGCGCTAACGTTTATGAGCGGCGCAAGAAGACAAATCTTCACGGTGTTCGCAGGCTTCTTGATGGTAGAGAAGTTCGGTTACTCGGCTGCTGACATCACGCTACTGTTCTTGATCAACTACCTGTTTAACTTCTTGTTCGCCAAACGCATTGGTAAGTTTATTGGTGTGGTGGGTGAGCGGAAGGCGCTGATCTTCGAGTATGTCGGTTTGATTGGTGTGTTCGTTGGGTATGCTTTAGTACAAACGGCGGAATGGGCAGCCGCGCTGTATGTTGTCGATCATCTGTTCTTTGCGTTGGCATTGGCGATCAAAACCTACTTCCAGAAAATAGCAGATCCTGCTGATATGGCTTCAACCGCGGGTGTCTCTTTCACCATCAACCATATTGCCGCGGTTGTTATTCCAGTCGCGTTTGGTGTGATTTGGTTGTCTTCCCCTGCGACAGTTTTTTATATTGGTGCAGCAATGGCAGTGGTTTCTTTGGCGTTGTCTTTAAACATTCCTAAGAAGCCAAAAGAGGGAAATGAAGTTCGGGTGTTTAGCTGGCGCTAATGTTGGTCCAGATCTTATGAAATAAACAAAAAGCGCCAATAGTGATATTGGAGCTTTTTTGTATATGTGGGATGGGTATATCTAATCCGCTAAACAGATTTCAGTCGGATCAGTTTCTTACCGTTTTTAATTCTGTACGCAGCTTGAAAATTCCCTTTGGTGCCTTGGTGAGTAAGATGCCGCAAAGTAGGGGAATCATCATAAACAATGACTGTTCAGACAGAACTTCACCATTGGCGTAGCAAGAGATAAGTAGAGCAACTACAGGGAAAATCAGGAAGCAGATAGAAGCTTGGAAAGGTGACGAAACCTGTCCTAGCTTGAAGTAAGCAACAATGCCCCCAACACTCGCGATAAAGCCTAGGTAAATCACGGCTGAAATCGAATCCCAAGTGAATGATTCAACATTGACGTTTTCACCGATAGCCGAGACAGCGAACAAGAATAGGGAAGCAATAAAGCTCGGTAATGCGTTGTAAGTCAGCACTTCAATACCCTTGCAGTGTTTCTGAACCAACACATACATAACAGCGTGAATGGCGACAGCAAGCCCTAAGCAAACGGTACCCATTAAGTAGTCATCGCCACCCATTTGCATTTCGCTGCCTAGGATTAAACATAGGCTCACAACAGCCGTGATCAAACCGAATATTTGATGCTTTGCCAATCGTAGGCCTAGGAATAAGCCAGACATTAACATGACAGCGACCGGCATGTTCGCGAAGATGATCGAAGCTAAACCCGAAGAGATGTATTGCTCGCCGTAGATCATCAAAGTAAACGGAATCGCGAAGTACATCAGTGCCACAATAAGTAACCATTGACGCTTACCTTTCGGGAACAGTAGTGGTTGATTAAAGACTTTCGCTAAAACGACTAGCAGAGGTGCTGCAAGGAAAAAGCGCAGTGCAGTGGCAAAAATAGGTGGGATAGAATGCAATGCCACTTCCATAGCGAACCAAGTGGTTCCCCAAATTAAGCAAACAGAGACGAAAAGCAAGATAGTTAGAGACTTCGAATTCATGGTGACTACTCATTAATAATTATTTAAATCATAGGCTTGTGGCGCCTTAATGACGTGGCACAGTATAGAAAGGTAGTCGGAGAAAAGTTTTGCCTTTTTATCTCTAATTTGAGTTTTATGTGGAAATTAAATCTTTAATATAGTTGTATTGAAGAAAATTATTTCATTTTAAATAGCTTAAACAAAGTCATTGTTCTTTGTGAGGTTTAATGTTGGTCGATAAATCGCCAGTTTAGCGACGCATGGCAATTTGGTTGAAAGATATTAAGAATAAGATTCAGCGTGTTGTTTTAGGTGTTCAATAAAGGCGCGAATTCTGACTGGCACCTGTAACCCATAATTATGTACGACATAGAAAGAGGCTTTAAGAACTTGATCTTTGGGCAAGATGTTTACCAATGTCCCTTTTTTCAGGTCTACTTCAATTGCTTGTTTAGGTAAACAGGCAATCCCCAACCCATTTAAGGCCATCATGCGGATGGTCGGAACGCTATCTCCGATTCGACTTGCCCTGAATTGATACGTACTTACCTTGCCCTTATTAATTTCAAAGCTTCTTTGACTGTTGATACCTTCCCACTGATTGGCAATGTAGTCGTATTGGGAGAGGTCACTTGGCGTGATTGGCTGCGGTATTTGCGCCTTAGTAAGATAATCAGGGTGACAGCACAGTACCTGATGAAGCTCTCCGAGCTTAATTGCACGAGACGTTGAATCAGGAAGAGCCCCAACGGTAACCGACAGGTCTATGTATTTTTCGATAAGATCTAAGCGCATATCGTTAGCCAATAGCTGAGGCTCGATACGAGGGTGACTTTTCATAAACTCACACATTGCAGGTCCAATCAGATGTGTCATCAATGTGTGTGGGGATGTGATGGTGATAGTGCCTGCAAAATCAGAACAGGACTCGCGCACTTCTTCTTCCGCAAGCGACATTAATTTTCGCATTTCTAAGCATCGTTGATAAAAACGTTGTCCAGCATCGGTTAAGGATTGGCGACGTGTTGTTCGAGTGAGTAATTTCACACCAAGGTGTTGCTCAAGCCCTTGTAAGTGATGGCTAACGACAGACTTTGAGAGGTCTAGCTTATCAGCCGCTTTCGTTATGGAGCCCGATTCTACAATTTGGGCGAACACTTGCATGCGATGCAATTCGTTTTTCATGGTGGTTCATTGTCTTACTAAATCGAACTATGTTTCAAATATTACTGTATTTATCTATTTAAACAAACAAGTAAGATTCTCCTCGTACCTTAACAAAATAAGAAAACGGAGAGAATGATGACTATTTTAGTGCAATTTACCTTGAGCCATACTGAAGATAAAACGGCAGAGATCGGTGAGTTTTTTAACGAAATATTGCCAGATACTCGTACTTTTAACGGCAACCTTTCTGCGGAGCTTTATCAAAAAGATTTGGCAGAAAATGCCTTGGTTTTACGTGAAGAATGGGAAAGTACCGCTCACTTTAATGAATACATTGCTTGGCGCAAAGATATTGGTGATTTTGACCGTTTAGGCGCGATGCTTACGGATATGCCAATTATCACCGTCATGTCAAAAATCGTCACAGCCTCTGAGGGGTAATGATGAATAAGATATGGAGCCCTTCTTCAGTACCCGCTCCGGCCGCTAATTATCATCAATGTGCGTTGATCCCCGCAGGTTCAACGCGGTTGCACATCGCTGGGCAACTAGGGATTGATCGCGAAGGGATGGTGGCTGAAAGTGCGGAACAACAGGTTGTACTGGCTTGGAAAAATCTGCGAGGCGTGCTTCAGGCAAACCAAATGGATATCGAAGATTTAATCAGTGTAAGGCTGTACTTAGTTGACCGGAATGACATGTCTGATTACCAAGTCGCTAAGCAACGATTGCCCTTTGATGTTGGTGGACTTCCAACGACATTATTGTTCGTTCAAGGACTCTTTGATGAGCGATGGAAAGTTGAAATTGAGGCCGAAGCGGCGAAACTGATTTAAGTCGATCGCTGTATACTCAATTGATATGAAAGACATGATATGAAGCAAAAAGCCCCTTTATTTAATCAGACTATAAAGGGGTGATTTCTTATCTAGAAATATTGCTACTCAGCGACGCATAGTGATTTGGTTGAAATCGATCCAACCATTCGCTAACTGTTCAACGGGATTGACTGTTTTAGCATAATTGAGTTGCTGTTTTACGTGGAAAATCGGTCTATAAACACCGAACTCTATTAATTGTGCCTCAAGCTCTAGAAAGGCCGATTGTCGCTGGTGGTAGTCATTGAGACCCCATAGCTGTTCAAGGCTTTTGTTACGCCACTGTTTTTGCTTGTCAGTTAAACAAACCTCTAAGGCAATAGAACTTTGTAGCCATCCCATCCAGCTGCTGTCGAGATTGTCTGAAAACACTTCACCACTGATCAATATATCCGCATTTTGTAGATTGCTTTTTTGGCAAAAGTCCGGGAATTCGAGCACTTGATATTCGCAAGCAAAACCAAGTTTATTTAATCGCTCACAATAATGGCGAGCCATTTTGATGTGATCAAACAATTGGTAGGTCAGAATCTTTATTGGTTGGGTCGGTTTGGTTAGTGAGTCAGCCAGATGTTGGACGGCTTTCAATACTTTTTGGTCACTGGTGTTAATAAGTTTAGAGCTTGATGGCTGGTCAGAAGTGGCAAGCATTCCACAGGCATACCTGATGCTCTGCTGAGGAATATCTTTAGCGACACCAAGTATGCGGAGTAATTCATTCAGTGATTTAACGCGCTTTGCTTCTCCGAACCAAGGATGGCGATGTGGGTTTATCAATGCGTGTTCACAACCTTTTTCCCACTGTTCCATCTCTTCAAGCTCGAACGATATTGAGGAGTGTTGGTAATGCGGGTGCGAATGAACAATATCGCAGTGCATCTCATAGTCTTTGGCTTTATCGCCGACATTCCATATCTCTATGCCATCTACCCAAGGGCGGTGACCATGATAGTGTTTGAATGCTTCCAGCCTGGTAAGCCATTCAGATTGTTCGACCAATTTAAAACTGCCACTACCAACAATCGTATCTCCTACCTTTTTCGTAATACCTGCAGCAGATCCAGATAACAGTGATGGAAGATATCCTGCGTTGGCATTGATATCAAAATAGAGGTGAAGTGGGTCTACAACCGTGATATTTGAGATGCAATTAAACTGCTGACTACTGTGATGAGAGCTGTTGAGCAAACGTTGGAAATGGCTTTTGATGTCTTGCGCTAGAATCGATGAGCCGTCATGAAACACTAAGCCTTTTCGCAAAGTGAAATACCAACGATTTTCATCTTGGTACCAGTCAATTGCAAGGTCACCTTCAAACGAGTGAGTACGTGTGTTGAAACGCAGTAAGTTACTGAACAAGTAACGGGTGATGTGTGCTTCAGTGCGTCGTGTCACTTCAATCGGGTCTAGGCTATGTGTGCCTCGATAGAAAGGGATTTGCAGAATATCGAGCGTAGTCGGCAAGCTCTGATAGCGGCTGATATAACCAAGTAGAAACTGATCACGTTGCGACTCTTCAATAAGCTATAAAGCTTGGTCGACCTTGTTTTCCGATAGTAACTCATCAATCCTCAGTTCTAACTCATGGTTCACGTTTTTGAGTAGAGTGAGCATGGGTAGGTTGCCCCGTCCAACGCCTGACTTCCAATCAATCCAGCCTTCGTTTATTAGCTTTTTGATAATCAGTTGTGCGTTACGTTTGGTACAACCCAGAGCTTCAGTAATTTCTGTAAGCGAAAGTTTAGTTGGTTGGTTAATGAGTACCCGAGAACGTAAAAATGCCAGTGCCTTCCAGTAATGCATAAAGGTGAAATCCTTTTTTTATATTTCTATTTTTCTTCATCTTTTAATCTCGATAATAGGGTTATTCGATTGTTTTTAAAAGGAATGAAAAATGGAAGGTGTAGAAAAAGCAGAGGCGACGTCCTCTATTTGGAAAAGCTCGAGCTTTATTGTGTTGTTTTCGACGGCGTTCTTCGTCGCTTTTGGGACCAAGGTTTATGACCTTGCTCTGCCCTTGTTGGTGTACGAGTTAACGCAGTCTTCAGAGATGATGGGCTGGATGAGAGCGGTGGAGTTTTTACCCAATCTTTTATTGGCGCTGTTCATTGGTGTGTGGGTTGATAAATTCAATAAGAAGCAGTGGTCGCAATGCATGTTACTTGGACAAGTGTTGGTGTTGGTTGTCTCATATATTGCAGTGCGTTGGCTTTCCAACCCTCTACATGCTTTGTTCCCGTGTGCATTCCTGATGATGGCGTTTAACTATGGCTATCACAATGCGCGAATTGGGATGATGAAAAATGTGTTACCTCAACAAATGCAAAATACAGCTACTGCCAGAATGAGTTCCTTGTACAGTTTGCTAGAAACGGTTGGTCCAGTGTTGTCTGGTGGATTGCTTCTCCTATCAGCTTTACACAACGTGTTCTTACTTATTGCAGTCATGTACTTACTCGCTTTTTGGCAGCTTAATAAGTTGGAGTTTAAGCCGTCGTTACCCGTTGCGCATCAGTCGGTTTTTAGCGCGTTGAAAGAAGGCTGGTTAATTTTGTATGCGAATAAGAACATGTGGCACATCACTTTAGTGGTCATGGTGATTAACACAACGGGTGCTATTTTTTGGATTCAAGCCATCTATTTTGCCAAAGCTGAATTGGCACTCAATCATATGGAGGTGGGGTATTTGATTGCGGCTTCAGGAGTTGGCGGCCTATTAGGTTCTTTTACTGCTGACAAAGCTCGTCAATGCATTGGCTTAGGTGTTTTACTTATGGTCTCTATTGCACTTGAAGCGGTCGGTTTTATTATTCCTGTATTATTCATAGACGGCGTCCAAGCTAGCGGAGTTTTAATGTCATCTTTTGTTGGTGATGGGCTGTTTAGTCTTGATGGTAAATGGGCATTAATGGGCGCGTTTATGTGGGTGAGTACGATTGGCGTGTACAGCAGTATTTGCATCTGGAGTTACCGCCAAGAAGTTTTCGATGAGCAACATTTAGGCCGAGTTGCAGGTATTACGGGGTCTCTGTTTAAATTATTGATGCCCTTTGGTTTGGCGGCTTCTGGTTATTTGGTATCAGAATTCGGCGTACCCAATATCTTTGTTATCTGCTTCATTATTCAATTATTTACTGCTTTAGCCCTGTTGATGACCAAGGTTCGACATATTAAGTAGGGCACGATTCTTTGGTTCACCGGTAGCCTGGCCTCCAACAAAAAACGCGCCTGTATAAGGCGCGTTTTTTCTCAGTACAGTCGATAGATTCTACTGCGTAATGGGTTTGACCGTTTTGGTTTGTCTTACTGCCATAATAAGTTGCGGCAGCAGCGACATCACTATCATGCCGGTCATTAGTGAATACTGGACTGCTGTAAATGATTCACCCATTAACACCATACCGGTCACGATCCCAGCTACTGGGTTTGCGATGCCACCGAACGTGAAATCAACCACTGACATACGTTGTAGTAACCACACATACATGCCGTAACCAAGTGCCGTATTTAGCCCAATCACCCACAACAGGCCCATAGCATTACGAGTATCGAAATGAGTCACAGCGTTAACATAAGGTTGTGGGTCGATGAACGCATGAACGCCAGACGCAACAGACAAAATCGTACCGCCTAGAATAAGCTGCCACGTTAACACCTTCCACCAGTGCATGCGGTTACCCAGTGACTTGGTAATGCTGCTGCCAATGACAATACACATGATTGCGGCGAACATGGCACCTAAACCGATCGGGTTTAATGTGATTTGGCTTGGGTTAAACAGTATCCACGCTAAGGTGATCAAGCCAATACCAGAAAGGGCTTGAATTAGATGCGGGCGCTGCTTTTTCACTACCCAGTGAAAGATCATCGCAAATACAGGCACAGAGATCATACCCACGCCAGAGATGGCCGAAGGCAGCGTTAGCGCCATTACGAAGATCAAGCCAAAGAAGGTCGCGATATTGATAAGGCCCAGTGTGAAAATGATCTGCCATTCGCCCTTTTTAGGCAGCGTTGGTTTTACCGCTAGCAATAACAAACCAGCAGGTAACGCACGCAAAGCACCTAATAATAATGGTGGCCACTCCTGTAGCGTAAATTGCGTCACTGCATAGGTTGTTCCCCAAAAGAACGCGGGGATCATTGCTAATAATATGTTCATTTAAAATATCTTTACGTTAAGATAACTATTGTGTGAACTGTATACTGAGAACTAGTGGTTGTAAAGTATCTTTATGTTAAACTAGTTTGAAGTAATCAAGACTAATAACGGAGCGAGATTGCAAATGGATGCTATCGACCGCGTAGTAGAGCAATGGGCAAAGGAAAAGCCTGAGCTAGAAACTGAGCCTATGGCAATGATGGGCCGGATTATGCGTATTGCCAAGTATATGGAGACGCAGGTTGCCGAGCTTCATAAAAAATACGACATGAAACTCGGTGAGTTTGATGTGCTAGCCACCTTGCGACGTTCTGGAAAGCCTTACCGACTCACTCCCTCTGAGCTTATAGATTCGATGATGCTGACATCAGGTGCGATGACCAATCGCCTTGATAAATTGGAAGCTAAAGGGCTGATCAGTCGTGAGCACAGCAAAGAAGACAGACGCAGCGTGAGTGTTCAGTTAACCAAAGATGGTCTTATTCTGATTGACCAAATGATGACTGAACATGTCGAAATGCAAAAAAAGCTGGTTAAATCTTTGTCTGCGAGCCAGAAGAAGAACACCAACCAACTGCTGAAAACATGGTTGAGTGCTTACGAGTAGTTTTGCTGATCTTCCTTTAGATTCATAAAAAACCGAAGCTATCTGGCTTCGGTTTTTTTATTCCTGTCTAAGAACCTCAAGTACAGCGAGTTGGCTAGTTAAGCTTGCAGCATCTCGTCACTGAACAGCTCTGCGCAGCCAATACCATTAATGGCGCAGCTTTCATCGATGTCTGAGATGTCACCGCTGACACCAATGGCTCCAAGTACCGTTTTGTCCTTATCTCGAATTAGTAGGCCCCCTGGAACTGGCACCATGTTTCCGTGTGCCAGCACGTTTACGGCGGAGATGAATGCTGGTCGGTTGTCAGCATCTTGGGCGAGTTTTCTCGAGGAACAACCCAGTGCGAGTGCTCCCCACGCTTTAGCGATCGCGATGTCTGGTCGCATCATGCTAGAACCGTCTTGACGTTGCAAAGAAATCAGCTTGCCACCGCTGTCTAAGACGGCGACCGTCAAAGGCTCAGTGTGGATCTTGTTTCCTGCTTGTAAGGTGCCATCGATGATGGTTAACGCTTGTTGTAGAGTCAAACTTCCCATGTTATCTCCTAGTTTTTCAAGGGGCCGTGTACCAAGCTAAGCCAGCCAACCATTACTCTGTTGTGAATAATCATTGACTGATTCAGCTCGGTACAAGAGTCCTAACTGGACTCTTGTAATAGCCCATAGCTGGGTAAAGTGAGGAAGGCAGCGAACTCTTCGGCTGTAGAAAGTTGATAGAAAAGATCAGCTGTCTCTTCAAATCGACCTGCTGCATAGCGCGAGTCTCCGACTTCATGTTTTATGGTGTCTAGCTCTTGGTAAAGCCAAGAGTGGAATAGTGATTTGGTAAAGGTTTGGCCATCATCGAGTGTTACCCCGTGGTGGATCCATTGCCAAATATTGGCTCTCGAGATCTCAGCAGTCGCGGCATCTTCCATAAGGCCGTAGATAGGTACACAGCCGTAGCCTTGAATCCAAGCCTCAATGTAATAAAGCGCAATGCGTATATTCTTACGTACTCCTGCTTCGTCGCGACTGCCTTCACAAGGCTTGAGTAGCGTGTCAGCGTTGATTACATGCTCTGGGCTTTGGAAATCCAATTGGTTTACTTTGCCATCGAGGTGCTTATCGAATATCGACATCGCCAAATCAACCAGTGCAGGGTGTGCTACCCAAGTACCATCATGTCCGTTCTGAGATTCTCTTTGTTTATCTTCGATAACCTTGGCGGTTACACGCGCCATTTCTTGCGGATCTTTTGCCGGAATAAAGGCTGACATCCCCCCCATCGCCAGTGCACCGCGAGCATGACAAGTACGTACCAACAGTTGGCTATAGGCGTTGAGGAATTCTTGATCCATGCCGATTCCGTGACGATCTGGCAGGATGCGGTTTTTATGGTTCTTCAGCGTTTTGATATAGCTGAAAATGTAATCCCAACGGCCACAGTTCATTGCCACGATGTGATCACGCATGGCGTACAAGATCTCTTCCATTTGGAATACGGCTGGAAGTGTCTCAATCAAAACCGTCGCACGAATGGTGCCTTTGGGTACGTGGAAATAGTTTTCGGTGAAGCTGAAAATATCGTCCCACCATTGTGCTTCTTCCATGCTTTCTAGCTTTGGAATGTAGTAGTAAACGCCTAAGCCTTGTTGTGCACGTGATTGATAGTTGTGGAAAAAGTACAAGGCGAAGTCCATCAAGCAACCGCCGATAGGCTGATTGTTGAATTGGATGGATTGCTCAGGAAGGTGGATCCCTCGTGGGCGTGCGATCAGCAGTGCAGGATCGTCGTTTAATTGGTAACGCTTCTGCTTCTTCTCATCGAAATAACTAATGGTGCCAAGGTTGGCATCTCTTAGGTTGATTTGCCCTTCGACCATATTGGCCCAAGTAGGAGAAGACGCATCTTCAAAGCAGCACATGAAGACTTTCGCGCCTGAGTTTAGCGCGTTGATCACCATCTTTCTTTCGATAGGCCCGGTGATCTCTACTCGGCGATCGAGTAGCTCTGGTGGCGGTGTCGCCACTTTCCATTCTTTATTCTGGCGAATGGAAATGGTGTCTTTTCTAAAATTGGGTAACTCACCCTCGTCATATTGAGCTTGTTTTACGTCGCGGTCACTTAGCAGGGTATGACGGCGATCTCCAAACTTATTGACGAGAGCTTCTAAGAATTTTAATGCATCTTTAGACAAGATCTCTTTGTACTCGGAGTTGTCCATCTTCCCAAGTACCTGCATACATTGTACTTCTTCTCTCTCTTTTACGTCATTCATCATTGTTGTCTCCTTTAAACAATACGATGCCACTTTGTATACAAAATGCTCTTTTTAAGGATATTTATATTGTAGAAATTGTAAACAAGCAAACGGTATTTAACATTTATTTATCATTTGATCTTTTTGTAATTTATTTTTACGTAAAGATATTTTATGTAAAGCAATGAATTGTAAGCTTTTCAGGGTAAGTGCGTACTTAATGTGATGGGTTGATGTAATAAAATTGTTTCATTCTGGGGTTGATAAATAGTGAGGATGGTTCATAGTACACAAAAGTTAGTTTAATTGTATACAATCTGAACTGGAGGTTCGAATGGCAATTATGAAAGCGATTGAAGCAGCGGTAGAAGTGCTTAAACGTGAAGGTGTAGACATCGCATTTGGTGTTCCCGGCGCAGCAATAAACCCTATGTATGCGGCTATGAAAAAGCTCGGAGGAATCGACCACGTCTTAGCTCGTCACGTAGAGGGTGCATCCCATATGGCTGAAGGGTACACGCGTACTAATCAAGGCAATATAGGTGTGTGTATTGGTACTTCTGGTCCTGCGGGAACGGACATGATCACGGGCCTTTATTCTGCGTCTGCTGATTCGATTCCAATTCTATGCATCACCGGCCAAGCGCCACGTGCTCGTCTTCACAAAGAAGATTTCCAAGCGGTCGACATTGAATCTATCGCTAAACCAGTGACTAAGTGGGCGACTACGGTGCTGGAACCTGCACAAGTGCCACGCGCATTCCAAAAAGCCTTTCATTTAATGCGTTCGGGTCGCCCAGGTCCAATCCTGATTGATCTACCGATTGATGTTCAGCTGGCTGAGATTGAGTTTGATATCGATACCTATGAACCGCTAGAACCTTACAAACCGCAAGCAACCCGCGCGCAGGTTGAGAAAGCATTAACCATGATGTCTCAATCGGAAAAACCGCTGATTGTATCGGGTGGTGGCGTGATTAATGCTGGCGCGTCCGAATTGTTGCAACAGTTTGCCGAGATCACTGGAGTTCCTGTGATTCCAACCTTGATGGGTTGGGGCTCGATCCCAGATGATCATGAATTAATGGCAGGCATGGTAGGGCTACAAACTTCTCACCGTTACGGCAACGAAACCATGCTTAACTCTGACTTTGTGTTTGGTGTCGGTAACCGTTGGGCCAACCGTCATACCGGCTCTGTCGATGTTTACACCGAAGGTCGTAAGTTTGTTCACGTTGATATTGAACCAACCCAAATCGGCCGCGTGTTCTGCCCCTACTTAGGTATTGTTTCTGATGCGAAAGCAGCACTAGAGCTAATGGTTGAAGTGGCGCAAGAGTGGCGTGATGCTGGCAAACTGCCGAACCGAAATGCTTGGGCAAGTGAGTGTCAGGAACGCAAATCGACCATGCTGCGCAAAACCAATTTCGATGAAGCACCAATGAAACCTATGCGTGTTTATGAAGAGATGAACAAGGCATTTGGTCGTGATACTTGCTATGTGAGCACCATTGGTTTGTCGCAAATCGCTGCCGCTCAGTTCCTGCATGTTTATAAGCCGCGTAACTGGATCAACTGTGGTCAAGCAGGCCCACTAGGTTGGACAACACCAGCCGCATTGGGTGTAAGAGCAGCTGATCCAAATCGCGATATCGTTGCCATCTCTGGTGATTACGATTTCCAATTTATGATCGAAGAACTGGCAGTAGGTGCTCAATTCAACCTGCCATACATTCATGTGTTGGTGAACAACTCGTATCTAGGTTTGATTCGCCAAGCACAGCGCCAGTTTGGTATCGATTATTGTGTCCAACTGGCGTTCGATAACCAGAATGCGCCAGAACTTGAAGGCTACGGTGTTGACCATGTCGCGGTTGTTGAAGGTTTAGGCTGTAAGGCGATTCGAGTTCGTGAACCAGAGCAAATTGCCGCTGCGTTTGAACAAGCCAAAGAGTTGATGAATAAGCATAAAGTACCGGTTGTTGTTGAGCTGATTCTTGAGCGAGTGACCAATATTGCGATGGGCGTAGAGATCAACGCCATCAACGAATTTGAGCCACTTGCCGAAAGCCGCGGCGATGCTCCAACGGCACTAGCGTACAAGTAATCATTAAGTAATGTGTATCCGTAGAGCTGAGGTTTAGCTCTACGGAAAAGCCTCCAAGAAATCGGAGCTTTACTAAGCAACCGTAGCTCCACCAAATAAAGAATAAGGACAGAGTCATGGCAAAATTTGCAGCAAACTTGTCAATGTTATTCACGGAAGTTGATTTTATGGATCGCTTTGAGGCCGCTGCAGAAGCGGGCTTTCAAGGTGTGGAATATCTTTTCCCTTACGCCTTTGATGCTCAGGCAATCAAAGCAAAGCTCGACGCTAATAACCTAGAGCAAGTGCTATTTAATTTGCCCGCGGGTGATTGGGACGCTGGCGACCGTGGTATCGCGGTCGACCCAGCACGAGTTGAAGAATTTCAAGCGGGTGTACCTAAAGCCATCGCTTACGCAAAAGCACTCTGTTGTACTCAAGTGAATTGCTTAGCCGGGATTGTCCCGCAAGGTGTGACCCAACAAGACGCGCAATCGGCGTTTGTGATTAACCTGCATTACGCGGCAAACGCGCTAGCAGCAGAAGGCATTAGCTTAGTGATAGAAGCGATCAATACCCGTTATATTCCGGGCTTCTTCTTGAACACGACTGAGCAAGCCAAAGCGATCATCAAAGAGGTAGGGAGCGATAACCTTTCTATCCAATACGATATTTATCACATGCAAATTATGGAAGGCGATCTTACGCCGACCATGCAACAAAACATTGGCCAAATCGCACACGTGCAACTGGCGGATAATCCAGGCCGACACGAACCGGGTACCGGAGAAATCAATTACCCATTCGTGCTCAATTATCTTGATGAGCTTGGCTATCAAGGCTGGGTGGGCTGCGAATACAAACCAAAAACAACCACGACAGAAGGCCTTGGTTGGCTACACCAGTACCGTTAATTGCGTCTGGTAACCCTCAAACGTTAAGGAGAACAACATGTCTAAGATTGCATTTATCGGAACTGGCATCATGGGTAAACCTATGGCGAGTAACCTTCAAAAAGCAGGTCACGATTTAATTCTGTCGGATCACTTTAATGCAGCACCTGCCGACCTTGTGGCAGCAGGCGCAACGGTCTGTCATTCACCAGCGGAAGCGGCTGAAGCAGCAGATATCATTATCCTAATGGTGCCGAATACACCACAAGTTGAAGATGTCCTGTTTGGTGACAATGGCGTTGAGAAAGGCCTAATGGCAGGCGGTGCAGCTGGAAAACTGGTTATCGACATGAGTTCGATCTCGCCAATCGCGACCAAAGCAATTGCAGCTCGAATTAATGAAGGCGGCGCGTCATACCTTGATGCTCCGGTATCAGGTGGTGAAGTAGGCGCGATTAATGCTGCGCTGACTATCATGGTGGGTGGTGAGCAAGACGCCTTTGACAAAGCACGTCCGCTATTTGAAATCATGGGTAAGAATATTACGCTGGTGGGAGACAACGGTGCGGGTCAAACCTGTAAGGTGGCGAACCAGATCATTGTTGCTCTGAATATCGAAGCCGTGTCTGAGGCGTTAGTATTTGCTTCGAAAGCAGGTGCTGATCCAGCACGCGTACGTCAGGCGCTATTAGGTGGCTTTGCTAACTCTAAGATCTTGGAAGTGCATGGCGAGCGCATGGTTGAAGGTACATTTGATCCTGGATTTAGAATCTCGCTTCACCAGAAAGACCTGAATCTTGCGCTAACGGGCGCACAGGAGCTAGGGGTTGCGCTACCGAACACGGCAAATGCACAAGATCTGTTTGGCGAGTGTGCCGAAATGGGCGGTGAAGGCTGGGACCACTCTGCGCTTATCCAAGCGATTGAGAAACGTTCTGACCACTCGATTCGTTAATCTAGTTAACGGTTTGTCCGTTTAGTGGTTAGTCAATCAACCGATTATCCGTTAATTAATTGGGGCTGCTATCGATTCGTAGCTCAACAGTTTGTTTATAAATCGCGTAGTTTCGTCTCCTTTTATACGCGTTCCTGATACGAGGCAGAGGTTGAAGTTGTTCCTTTCCAACTTGATCTTAGCAGGCACCCTTTGGCCTTGTATCGGGGTTCTTTTTTTCTCCGTCAACTAAGGAGTGGCTGATGGACATTGATGCTAAGCAGTTTCTACAAACCCTTTTCTCAAGTGCTGTAAATCAGGCACTCCCTAAAAATCACATCGAACCTTTTCTTCCTCAAGACATTTTTTATCGCTCTGCTAATCAAGCTGGGCGTACTGTGGTGATAGGAGCAGGAAAAGCGGCCGCATCAATGGCAGCAGAGCTCGAATCCGTCTGGCAAGTTAAACAACAGCAAGATCTCGCACTGCGTGATCTTGAAGGCTTAGTCGTGACCCGCTACGAACACACCGCACCTTGCGAACACATTGAGGTGATTGAAGCAGCGCACCCCGTGCCAGATGCGATGGGCTTAGAAGTGAGCCAACGTATGCTGCAATTGGTGAGTAGCTTGAGCGCAGATGACACGGTTATTTGCCTACTGTCGGGTGGCGGTTCCGCTTTGCTAAGTCTTCCCGGTGGCGACATCAGCTTGGCGGAGAAGCAACAAATAAATAAAGCGCTGCTCAAATCAGGCGCCGCTATTGATGAGATGAATTGTGTTCGCAAACATCTATCTTCGATAAAAGGCGGTCGACTCACCAAAGCTGCGTATCCAGCAAGGGTAGTGTCACTGGCGATTTCGGACGTGCCGGGTGATGACATCAGTGTGATTGCATCGGGCCCAACCGTACCCGACACCACCACGCGTTTTGATGCGATGGCCATTTTAGAACGTTATCAAATAGAAACACCACGCTCGGCATTTGAATGGCTAAATAATCCAGAGTCAGAGACCATTAAGCCAGATGATGCCTGTTGGAAGAACGCGGAGCACCATATTATCGCCACCCCGATGTCGGCATTGGAATCCGCTGCAGCAGAAGCTGAAGGCTTGGGTATTCCGGCTTATGTGTTGAGTGATTGCATAGAGGGAGAAGCGCGAGAAGTGGCGAAGGTTCATGCAGCGCTGGCTAAGCAAGTGGCTAATAACAAGCACCCATTCGAGACGCCTTGCGTGATACTTTCCGGCGGGGAAACCACAGTAACCGTTAAAGGCAATGGTCGCGGTGGGCGTAACTGTGAGTTCTTATTGAGCTTGTATAATGAGCTTAAAGGCCAAGACAACATATTTGCATTGGCAGCTGATACCGACGGGATTGATGGCGTGGAAGACAATGCGGGTGCGTGGATTACCCCACAAACATGGCAGCAAGGTTCGAGCTTGTCGCTTAAAGCGCAAGACTATCTCGATGCCAACAACAGCTACGATTTCTTCAAGCAAGTCGATGTGCTTCTTACCACGGGGCCGACGCTGACCAATGTGAATGACTTCCGCGCAATATTGATTCTTTAACTTGAACAGTTCAAAACACAGTATGGAATGGTCGCTTCTTAACAAATAGAGCGGCCATTTTATTGTTATCAATGCGGTGACCTTGAGTTCTGAGATTATCTTCTGGACTAATGAAGCACGTTGATTACTATGATTTTAGTAACGAGCTGTAAAGGATGCAATATGTCTAGGATCAGACAAAAGAATCAAGATTTAATCATCGAAGTCGCGTGTGAACAATTCGCCACTCATGGTTATGCCGCAACAAAAATGGCTGACATTGCAAAAGCGGCCGACATTCCCAAACCTAACGTATTCTATTATTTCAGCTCTAAAGATAAGCTCTACAACGCTGTGCTTGAAACCGTCACTCAGCCCTTGCTAGAAGCATCTCGTCCGATTGAAGAGCTGAGCGATCCTGTTGAAGCTTTATCTCAATATATTCAAACCAAACTGATTATTTCTCGCGACCATCCACATGCCTCTAAAGTATTTGCCAATGAAGTGATGTCGGGTGCGAAAGTGTTGCCGAAAGAGATCGGTGATGAACTGTATAAGCAATCCCAGATGATTCTTGATAAGTTCTCAACGTGGTCAGCACAAGGCTTAATGGATGATGTTCCCGCACACCACTTGATGTTCACCATTTGGGCGGCCACTCAAACTTACGCCGATTTTGGCTGGCAGATTTGCAGCGTGATGCAGAAAGAACAGCTCGATGATCAAGACTATGAAGATGCCGCTGAATTCATCACACAGTTGGTGATTAAAGGCTGTGGCGTGAAAAGTTAAAGGTATTTGAACGTTTTTTTGGGTCTGCGATTGCAGGCCTTTTTTGTTTGTGCATGTGAGTGAGCATATGTGCAAAGCTACTTTTGTGACCTGTTGTGCAATAACTTATTTATCTTGAATTTGGCTCGATTAGGTATGCCATTTTATTTAAAGTTAGCGTTATAGTATCGGCAAAAATTCAATTCCGTCATTTTTATCAAAGCTAGAAGCTAATATTAGACTTCTATATTTATTACACGCACAACATTAAGGTTTAGCAATGACGCTTAAAAGCTTGGCATGCACCATCAGCGCCGTTCTACTGGCTGGCTGTGGTTCGACGGTCGCGACGCAAACATACAACGCCGACTTGATCATCACCAACGGGCAGGTTCTCACCATCAACTCTGAAATGGATGTGATTGATGATGGCGTGGTAGTGGTGAAAGACGACCAGATTATCGCAGTTGGTAACGAGGATTTGATCACTCAATATCACGCCAAAAAGGTGATTGATGCTCAAGATGGAATCGTTATGCCGGGCATGGTGAACGCGCACAACCATTTACCTATGATCGCGTTTCGTGGCTTAGGGGAAGAGGGTATTTCGAACCGCTTGTTCGCTTACTTCTTTCCTCTAGAAGCAGAAAAACTGAGTCGTGAACTGATTTACAACGCGACTAAGCTTGGTTCTATTGAATTGGCACAAAGCGGTGTAACTACTTATGCCGACATGTATTACCACATGGACGAAATGGCCAAGGCGACCAAAGAAGTTGGCCTGCGTGCAGTGCTTGGCGAGACGGTGATTAAGTTCCCAGTGGTCGATGCTAAAGAACCTTATGGCGGAATTGAATATGCCAAAGGTTTTATCGAGCAGTACAAAAACGATGAGTTAATCACACCCGCTTATGCACCACACGCGGTGTACACCGTCAGCAAAGACAAGCTCCAGGAAATCAATAAACTGTCGGCTCAATACGATGTACCCGTGTTGATTCACGTTGCTGAATTCCCGAATGAAGAAAAGCGCATCAAAGACGAAACCAAAGCGACATCGCCAGTTGAATACATGGATGAAATTGGTGTGCTTGACGAGCGCGTAGTGATTGCTCACGGTATCCACCTTTCAGAGAACGACCAAAAGTTATTGAAACAAGCCGATGCAGGTATCTCATATAACCCAATGGCGAATGCTAAAGGCGCGACGGGAATTGCACCTGCGTGGGATATGTACCGTGCTGATATGCGAATCGGCTTGGGAACAGACGGCCCAATGAGCTCTAACCAAGTCGATATCATGCGTACTTTAAGTTACGCCGCCAACATGCAACGCTTAAAGCATTCAGACCGCACTATCATGATTCCTGAGCAGGTGATTGAGATGGCAACATTAGGTGGCGCAAAAGCCCTACACATGGAAGATCAAATCGGTTCTCTTGAAGCAGGTAAAAAAGCGGATATCGTGATTGTAGAAACACAATCAGCGAACATGATGCCAAGTTACGACCCATACGCGACATTAGTTTATCAAGCGAATCCAAGCAATATCGACACGACCATCGTTAACGGCCAAATCGTAATGGAAAACCGAGTGATGCAGACGGTTCAGCTGGATGAAATCCGCCAAAGCGTCGATGAATTTGAAGCTGATATAAAAGCCTTTGCCAAAGAACTTTCTAAGAAGGCGATCAAGTCGAAGAGCTTGATGGATTAGGACGTAAACCTAGTTCTTAAAATCGAAAAGAATGAACAAGGCCGACGTAATGTCGGCCTTTTTGTTGTTGGCTTATCCCCTAAACCTCGGTTGTTTGGATTAAAGCAACGCTTCGGTTAACTAAATAGCACTTAGCTAATTAGAGCAACTGTTGCCGTTAGGAATACCGCTACCTAAGAATTCGACGCGAATCTGTTCGATATCTTTTAGGTACTGGTTGTTCGCTTGCTCGGTTTTATTAAAGTTGTTAAGCGTGACATTCCATGAAGTGAATGGGGTGGGCTGGAAGTACGCGTATTCGAACTTATTCGCTACGGCGCCATCGGTAATGATGCTGATGTCGTTGGTGGTTGGATCATCAATGCGATAGTAGAACGCGCGTGACACGGGGTTAGAGCTGAACTGGTAATCTTGATTTTCGTATCGATCGGCATAGTTGCCTGAACTGGAGACACGCAGGTTGAGTTGCTTGCCATAAGGTAAGTTTTCACCCTCTAAGAACACTCGTACCGTGGATAGCCTAACGCGGTCAAACGAACAGAGTTGGACTTGCTCTAATGGAATAGAGAAGTTGAGCTGTCCGGTTGTTGCAAAGCTTTCGAGTTGTTCTGGGCTGGAAATGGTGTAGTTATCGATGGTGAAATCTTGTGGCGCGGGTTGGAAAGAAGACAGAGCATTCACATACTCACTTTCGATGGACGCCAAATCAAATTGGTAGTCCAAGTAGCTTTTGTTGAGAGAAGGCGTGATCTCGCTTGGCTTCAATGCCCAATATTCGTATGCCTGAACATAGTTAGATAAAGCAACGTACATCGGACGTTTGAAGTGCATCAACACTCTCGACAGTTCACGTTCAATCGAATCGAAGTTGTCGGTATCTATCTGATAACCCCCAATTGCATCATTCAATCTTTGCTGTTGATTGATGGTTACGTTATTGGTTAACAACAAGTCTACCAGCTTTGCTTGTTCCTGAGCAAAGTTAAGCTGGGTGATGTTAATTGCCTTACCCAGAAGCACCTGTTTCTCAAGCTCAAGTAAGTACTGTCTCGTCCCTTTTATTCCTAAGCTATCGGCATATCTTAAGTTGCTGCGGATCTCGGTGATCATCAGATCCCACGCTAGATTACTTTCATTGATGGTTGGGATGTTGAAGTTAAAGCCATCCATCGCTTCCGATATCTTCTGGAACTTGATAGTTGATTTAATATCCGCGGTGAGCTGAGAGATACCAGAAATCGTTTTAGTGACGCTATCAAGAATGCCCGTGACAGACTTGATATTGGTGACGAGGTTTTTCGCTTTTTCTAATGCTTCTGGGGTTTTAGCCAATTGCTCGGTTAGGTCATTGACCCCTGAAAGGTTGCCTGTGAACACGCCACTCACTGCACTGCCAATCTCGGCTATTGCTTTGAAAATCGCCAAAGCTGCGTTGAGTTGCTGCTGGGTTTTCCAATTCTCTACGCCAACTAGATAAGTCGTTCTTGCATCGAGAGTCACTAACTCCTGAGCTTTGTATTGGCTATCTACTTCGGTCAGGCTATCGCCTATCTTGTCTATGTTGGACTGGGTTTGTGTGATGATTGAAGTTTGTGCTCTAAGAACGTCTTCGATGTTAGCGAGTGCCAACTTAGCCGCTTCAATCTTGTCTTCAATGACGGTGCTTCTGTCTTGAATAATGTCCCACTGAGCTTGATACGCAACCATCGCATTCAGGTACGCTTCGTACTTGTCTTGGTAAAGTACTTTGTCGAGATAAGGTACGTAGTGGCTCTCTTTGGTACTGAAGCTAATGAACTGCTTGAACGCGACCGTTTGCAGGTAAAGGTCTGAAAGGATTGGATCGTCTTCTACCACTGAACCTGAGTAACGTAAGCTCTGTTCAACCCAGTTGATGAGGTCGAGGCTAAGTTCTGGGTTGGTATCGAACAAGCTAGCAGCCATATCAAAAGAGCGGTTAATAATGTCTGTAAAAGGTTCGGTAGCCAGTTTCATTTGTCCGGTAATGTTTGAGTCGATGGTGGTTCTTCGGTAGTGCTCTCCTGCTAAGACAACGGATTCACCATCACCGATTTTCCCTGTTAGAGCGTCTCGCGTAATGCTGCCATCGCTTTGGAAAGCGAGCACATTAATCGGTGTCTCTATCTCGCCCGCAATCACAGAAATTGAGGCAGCAGAGCCTTGTTGTCCGAGCACAAATGTCGGCGTGCCTTGGCCAACAATTTTACGCGCAAAAATCAGGATGTTTTGGTTATTTACGAGCAAGTTGAAGTTCTCTGGAACCTCAATCGTATCTGCAAAAATGACAACTTTTGAAGGCTTAGTGACATAGAGGTTCTGCTCTGCAATCCAGTCACTTAGGTTGATGTGTAAATCGGATGTTGAACGCGATAAGACGCCAACATCGGAATAGGCAGATTGAACCCAGGTTGGGTATTCGGTTGAATTGGGTAAATTGTTCAGTTCAAGCCAGTCGCTAGAAAAAGCCTGTGGAGAAAATGAAAGAGAAATAATAATAGGTAGAAGTCTCATATTTATGTCCTGTCGAAATTAGTAGTCACCAAATTTTGGGTAGCAGAAGCCGCCACCTTAATTTGCTTAAGGTGCGGCTTCTTATTCGGAAGGTAATTTGGCTATCTTGTTATATTTTTAGCATTTTCGTTGCTGTGTATAGCGTTTCTGTATATAGCGTCGATTTTATCTGTCGCGCTACTTTTCGATAGGTATAGGGACTAATCCATTTTTTGGATATATGCATTGTTTGCGAACGCTTTTGCTTTCTCACTAATATTACTCCAGTTACTTTCTGCAACTGTTGTATTGGCAAGCGCGCCTATCGCACCAAGCATGGTATCGTCTCTCATGATATCGGCATTATCTTGAGCTTGTTCTAGTGCAACGAGCAGTGAAGTGAAGTCGGCATTCATTTTCTGCCAATTCAGTTTCAGCTTATTAATATGTGGAATCGCATTTTCAATTTGCTGAGAAATTATCTCGATACTCTCCGAAGAGCGATGATAAGAGTTATATATTTTTTGCGTGTAAGTTAACTGCTCTTGAAGCTCTTTTACTTCGTTTTGTAATTCGTTACGAAGTTTGCGTGCTTTTTCTGCTTTATCGCCGTAGACGCCCATAATTGGCCCTGCAACCAGAGGGAACCAAGCATAAGTCACTGCGGTAGAGGCGACCGTAACGTAGTGAGTGTAATCTTTGTTGAGTTGAGTGATACGTGCATTGATGTCATTCACTCGTTGCTGAAGCGCACTGCCATCATCGCTTAGATAACCGTTATGGGTACCTTCCAACACATCTAGCTGCAATTTTTGCGTGTCCAGTGTGGCTGAAAATTCCAATAGACTTCCGCCAACGTCAGACACTTCTTGTTGGTATTTCATGGAAAAGTTCTGCAGGCTTTTTAGGTAAGCAATCGCCATTTTTCTGTTGCGTTCTACTGTTTCTATATCTTCCGGCAGTGGCGAGAATGCTTTGGCCAACATTTCATTCAAAGCATCGCTCAAAGGGGTGAGCATGTAGTCTTTAATTTGTGCGTAATTGGCCAAGCTTAATGAAAGGCCAACGATGCTTGGGTAAAGGTCTTTTTTCCAATAAAAGGCAGTATCGTGAATGTTTGAGTATTGCTCGACCAGTGCTTGAAAATTAGAGAAAGGAATGTCGTTAGGAATACTTAAAGTCGACTTCATACTGGCTTCTGTCACGGGCAGTGCTAAAGCACCTTCGACATAGGCTTGGATCTGATACCACTCTTGCTGTTTGAGAATAAAGTTGTCGGTATCTAAATCAATAAAGACGCCATTCTCACCAATTATCGTATCGTAGGTGACTTGAGGTATGTTTTGTTCAGCTGAAGCTTGGTTAATTTGAACTGGCGCTGCTTGAGAAGTGAAAGCAAAAGAAGAAAGTAGCCCGATTGAAATCGAAGATAGTACGAGTGTTTTAGTGATTTTTTTCATCGTTTAGCCCTGTTAGCCCTGTTAGATTTGTTATTAGCTTTTTACAAAGACAATAATCCCCCTACCATTCGATGGCATTATTTAAATATTTATGAAGGGTTATTGAATATTTTTATATTGTTATTTTTGTAATTATTTTTTTGTTTTTAAAATCGACCCCTTTAATGTATTTTTTGTTTTTATAAGATTTGGTCAATCTATAGTAGATTTATAATGAAAAGTTATATTTAGATCACATATTTGGATTCATATTGATTGATTGTTGATCTATTGGATTTAATGATATTTAAGTCACTACTCTTGTGTCTTTTGTCAGGCTAGGTATAGAAAGGCCTCGAGAGGTTTTTGTTCTATTCATAAATGCGATAAGTGATAAAAGTATAATTATCATCATAATTCCCATTATTACTAAATCTGTTGATTAATTTGATGAATATATAAATAGAACGAGCGTTTTAAATTTGATCTGTGCCAGATAATGTTCAAGTTTTATATTAAGGAAAGTTTCTGTTAGTGGCTTTTTATTAGCGAGTGTTTTATTAGTGGAAATTATATTAGATGAAGTTAAATTAGATTCTCTTTAATTAATAACATTGTTTTGGGTTTATTAAGGCTGGAATTATTTAAGGAAATATACCGGTGATCATTGAAGGTGCTTGATTTTCAATGAAATGAGGATCATGCTAAGCA